>NZ_BAAHXD010000005.1:0-103486 GCF_054657115.1 Methyloparacoccus murrellii
CTAGACGACGGCGTGGCGCTGGCTTGCACTTGGCAAGAGGCACTTGGCATGCATTGAGTGGCGTGGTAGTTATGCCTACCTGGGATCAGGGAACATCATCAAGATGTGGCCATCAGTATTGGATATCGTCTGCTTGATTCCTGTGGCACTTAAGGCTGCGCATCGGCTGGCCTGATAAGGCTCGACATGAATGCGATGTGCGCCCCACATGGCATTCTGGAGATGCCTTATAGGGTCAACATGCATTCTTGCCAGACCCGGGTAACTTCTTGGATCTCCGCAAACTCTGACAACCTTGTCATTGACAAAAGGTGTGAATGATTTTATTTCGTCGGAAAAATACCCGAGTGTTCTAGATATATTGGTTTCTTCCAGAGAGATGTCCGCCCAGAGTGTCAGCCCCCCATTAAGTGCAATTAGGCATGCGGAAAAGCCGATGAGCTGGAGGATGTTTTTCTTTTGATAATGCATGAGAAAGGCTGCGGGCATGATGGCGAATATCCATAGCCAGACTTCAGACCGTCCAGCAACGCGTATACCGGTTTTTATCTCTATGAGTAACTCGAAGCAAAATATGAAAGCGCCAGTCAGTAAGGCTGTTTTGCATGCTCCGCGAGTTTCTTTGCTCCAGAATGCCAAGAGGTAGCAGAGGCCGGATGCTAGGAATGTGGATGGGGAATACTGAATAACATCCAGCAGGGTTCCATAATATTTCTCTGCGTTGGGTATGATGTCGCCAAGGTGGTGGAGTGGGTTAGGCTCCCGCCAGTGTTGGAGCATGATTCCGAAATGGCCGTGATATGACTGATTTAGAGCATAAATCGCAAGCACAGCGAGCAGATACGATGCTGAATATGTCAGTATGATGGCTGAAAAGTTCTTTCTGTTGGCTTCCGCATGTCTCAATGCCATTAATATAAGCGGTATGCTGCTCAGGCTTGCATAAGAAGCAACCAGGAGAACTGTGGCGGCCGAGAAAGCCAGCAAATGCCTCCTGAACCCATCTGTAAGATGAATTGTGGCAGTCATGGCGAGCAGTACCAGCATCGCCGGAGTTGACGTGGTTGGCCAACGAGAGAGATCGGCGATAATCGGTGAAAAAAATAAAGTCAGAGCAATCAGTCCGGAGAAGTCTTTCCTTGATAACAGGATGGATATAATGCCCGCCACCCCTGCATGGCACGTGATAAATATTAGCGAGGACAGCGTCGCGGTTAGGTGCTTGCTGAAAAAGTACCAGATATAGTTGAGCCAGCGGCCTTCCCACAGTGTGCGCTCCCAGGGAGTTCCGTAGCCGGGTACAACGCCAGCCTCAAATAGGAAATCCCAGTCATCATGATTGATGACGGCCTGGGTTATCTGATTCATGCCAAGCAGAGCCATCGATATGATTACGGCGTAGTGCGCGGAGTTGAGTTTAGGCAGGCTTGGTGTCACGGCATTAAGTGTGTTCGAAATTTCGATGCCAGAATGCTTCGAACCATCCTGTGAGGCATTGTGGTGATGAGTCTCGGCCCGATCGGTGGTTTGCATCCTTCTGTATACAGCCTGGGTTATTGGCGGATGCTTTTGAGTTCGCCATGATTAAATTTCTTGCTGGCGAGCTCGTCGATGTGCTGTTTTGTTCGTCTTGGCTGCGGATAGGGAAAAGGCCGGGGATATGAAGTACATGCCTCATATATTCAATTTATTGAAGATGATTGCCGGCAGATGCTGTATGACTCGCATGGTGATGCGCCACTTGCCCGGAGCATAGGCGATGGCGGCTCCGCGCCGCACGGCTTGCCGCACCTGGTCGGCCACCTGCTCCACCGGCGCCACCTTCAATCCCTGCGCCTTCATCCCGGCCGTCATCGGCGTATCCGTGGGGCCCGGCTTGATCAGCACGACCTTGACCGGTGTGCTTGCCAGGCGGTGCTGGAGTCCCTGCGCGTACCGTTCCACCATGCCCTTGGCGGAACCGTAGACGTAATTGGATTTCCGGCCTCGGTCACCGGCCACGGAGCCGATGATGGCCAGGGTGCCGCGGTTGGCCTTTTCCATGTGTCCGGCGAAGGCTTCGGCGAACAGGACCGGCGAGAGTCCGTTGATTGCCAGCGTGTCCCGGCACAGTTGCAGATCGTTCTGGCAGGTGGTCTGGTCCGGCAGGGAGCCCTGGGCGATCAGGACCGTGTCGATGGGCTTCCCGGCGATATGGTCCACGGTGGCGCGGATTTTCGCCGGGTCGAGAAAATCGCTCGCGATCACCTCGACCGTTGTGCCGGGGCCGCGGACCCGAAGGTCGGCCGCCACCCGTTCGACCCGGGCAGCGTCGCGCCCGACCAGCACCAGATCCACCGGTCCTTCCCCGACCCAGTGACGGGCACAATGCTCGGCGATGGCGGAGGTGGCACTGACGATCACGATGCGTGGACGATTGCTCATATTCAGGTATCCATCAGTCGGCGCGACAGATCCGAGCGAATGCCCGGGTCGCGATAGGGCAGGAATTCCGGCCAGCGGGGGTAGCCGGCTTTGAACAGATCGCGCGGCATGCGGGCGTCCTTGGCCGGGTAGATACGCCCGTCGGCGTCGCGGACGATGGCGTCCAGCCGCTCGAACAAGCGGTGGGTATCCGCGCCGCGGTTCGGGAAATCCAGCGCCAGCGTCACCCCGGGGCGGGGAAAGCTCAGCATCCCGGGCGCCGGTCGCTGGCCGAAGGTTTTCAGCACCGCCAGGAACGAGCCCTCGCCGGAACGGGCGATAGCCTCCAGCATGGCCTGCACGGCTTCCTGGCCGCCGTCCCTCGGGACCACGCTCTGGTATTGGTAAAACCCGCGTCGCCCGTACATGCGGTTCCATTCCAGCAGGTTGTCGAGAGGATAGAAAAAGGGCTCGTAGTGGACCCTGGCGCGACCGGGCTTCAGCCGGTGTGCATGAAAGTACGCGGCATTGAAAGGACGCAGGCTCAACCGGTTCACCAGCGAGAACGGCGGTGTGAACGGCATGGCGCGGGCCCGGGTCGGCGCTCGCGGGCCCTGGTCGGCGGCGACGTGATTGGCGCGCATGAACAGCCCGCGCCCGCCCGGGTACAGGCAGTCGATCCAGGCGACCGTGTGCTCCCAGCCGGACTCGGAAGCGTCCGCCAGGGCGAAGAACGGCGCCAGGCCATGGAAGGGCAGGGTTTCCGCCTGCAGCCAGGGACTTTCGCAGCGCCGCAGCTGCAAGGTTGCCTCGGCGATCACGCCGGTCAGGCCCAGGCCGCCCACCGTGGCGGCGAACCAGTCCGGTTGTTCGTCGGGACCGCAATCGATGGTTTCGCCGCTGGTGCGCAGCAGCCGCAGCCGCGGCAGGTGGTCGCCGAAGCTGCCCTGGACGTGATGGTTCTTGCCATGCACGTCGTTGGCGATGGCGCCTCCCACCGTCGCCAGCTGTGTGCCTGGCGTGACCGGCAGCATCCAGCCCCGCGGCACGAAGAGGCGCTGGATGTCGCGCAGCAGCACGCCGGCCTCGCAGCGCAGGCGCCCGCTCGCCGGATCGAAGGCGATGAAGCGATCCAGCGTGGTGGTCTGCCAGAGTGTGCCGCCGCTGTTCAGGCAGATATCGCCGTAGCTGCGGCCGTTGCCGAAGGCGATGCCCGGCCGGCTGTCGGCGATTGCCTGACCGATCCGGTTGCGGTCGGCCAATGGCACCACCCGGTGCGACGGGCGGGTCAGCCGACCCCAGGAGGTCAGGTCTGTCATGCCGTCGCGCCGACGCGGAAGACGAAGCGTTTGTCGAGTTGATACTTGGTCAGATAGCCGAGCGCCAGGCCGATGACGCCACCCAGGTAGCGCATCTCCTTGGATTCGAACAGCCGGTCGAAGCCAAATTCGAAGCCCCAGAAAATCACCGTGGTCAGCAGGCCCATCAGGGTATAGAGCGCGAAGGTCAGGCTGTCGTGGACGGTATCCCGGGCGCGGAAGCGGAAGATATAGCGCTTGTCGAGCACATACTTGACGACCAGGCCGACCCCGGTGCCGGTCATGACGGAAATCAGCACGGCATCGGTGCCGTCGTAGTGGCGGACCACCAGATCCTGGGCGCCGATATTGGTGGCGGTGGCGATCAGGGCCAGGAAGGCATACAACAAGGCGAGCTTCATCGTGAGAAAATGATTCCGTGGCTTGTTTGGGGGGAAGTCCTGTGAATTGTAAGGTAAACCGTGCCGCACGGCTTGACCGCTGGCGCGGATTGTGGCGCCTGATGCGTCCCCGGCAGTGGATCAAGAACGGTTTCGTCCTGGCGCCGCTGCTGTTTTCCGGCGAATTTCTTCAGCCGCTGGCGGTCCGGGATTCCCTGCTGGCCTTCGCGCTGTTCTGTGTGGCGTCCTCGGCGACCTACATCGTCAATGACTGGCGCGATATCGAGCGGGACCGGCGCCATCCCGTGAAGTCGCGCACGCGGCCGCTGGCGGCCGGGCAGGTGTCCGTTCCGGCGGCGCTGACGCTGCTTGCCATCCTGTACGCGGCGCTCATCGGCGGCGGCGTCCTGATGCCGCGGGTGATCCTGGTCATTGCCGGCTATCTGCTGCTGAATCTTGCCTACACGCTGGTGCTCAAGCACCAGCCGGTCATCGACATCTTCACCATCGCCATCGGCTTTGTCCTGCGGGTGATGGCCGGCGCCATGGCCCTGACGGTGCCGCTGTCGGGCTGGATGTTCGTCACCACCCTCTGTCTGGCCCTGTACCTAGCGGCGGTCAAGCGGCGGCAGGAGCTCAGCCAGAGCGGCAGCGAAGGGCGCCAGGTACTGGAGCACTATTCGGTGGCGCTGGTCGATCGCTACGCGGAAATGGCGGCGACCGGGGCGCTGGTGTTCTACAGCCTGTTCGTGATGACCGCCAAGCCCCGCCTGGTGTTGACCGTGCCGCTGGTGCTGTTCGGCCTGTTTCGCTACTGGTACGTGGTCGAGGAGCTCGATGGCGGCGAATCGCCCACCGACGCGCTGCTGGCCGATTGGCAGCTGCTGCTCACCGTGGCGCTGTGGGCGGCCGTTTGCGGCTGGGCGCTGTGGCCCGTCGGAGGCTGAGCATGGATCTGGCCTATCTCGTCACGCCGGGTCTGGCCTGGCTCACGGCCGGCAGCCTGAAGTTCCTCGTCAACAGCCTCAGGGCAGGGCAATGGGCCTTTGGCCAGATCGGCTACGGCGGGTTGCCCAGCAACCACAGCGCGATTGTCAGCAGCGCCGCCGCGCTGGTGGCCCTGCGGGAAGGCATCGGTCATCCGGCCTTCGGGGTGGCGGTGGCGCTGGCCTTCGTTGTCATGCTGGACGCCAACAGCCTGAGAAGGCAGGTCGGCCGCCAGGCCGAGGCGATCAACCGGCTGGCGGCCGGCCAGCCGGACGCGGGGCATGTCCCGCTGCGCGAGCGTATGGGCCACAGCCGGCTGGAGATCCTGGCCGGCGTGCTGGTCGGCAGTGCCGTCGCGGCCGCTGTCCAGCGCCTGATGGGGTAGGCGCCTGGCGCCGGCGCCATCAGTCTTGCGGGCGGCGCCAGCGATCCAGTTGCCAGAAAGCCGCCTGGGTCAGGAGCACGCCAAGGCCGAAGCCGAGCACGAAGAACTCCGAGGCGTGATGCCCCGCCCAGCTTCCCAGACCCTTGCCACACAGGTAGCCCAGCAACAGCGCCAGGCCGATTCGCAGCCGCTTGACGATTTCCTCGATATTCATGATGCGTGGGCCAGGGTGTGTATGATCGACCATTGATGATAGCCCGGTCTGGCCGCGGCGCGGATGCTCCGCCGCGTTCGGGAACCCTGGGCCGGCGCCCGGTCTCGAAGGGCCCGCGTTATCCAACAGCCCCATGGTGATCGACATGAGCGACGACGACAAACATGACTATCGGGCCCTGCGCGACTGGTTCCGCGCGGCCATCAAGGCGCGCGGCCTCGACCATCGCGCCGAGCCCATGAGCTACGAAGCCAATACCGCCTACGACCATGCCTATTATCGGTTGCAGGCCGAGGCCCGCGAGGTCTGGTTGCGGCACCATGGTTACGCACCGCCGGACGAGTATCTCTCGCGCGCCTTTTTCGATGCCGAGATCGACCGCTACCGCCGCGCCCGTGACTGGCGCAACCCGCTGGGCTGGCTGCGGCGCCTGTGGACACAGCGGCGCAAGCCGCGTTGCCCACACGCCCGGCGCGGTTGAAAAAGCCAGGCGGAAAACCTATTCTTCCCGGCTTTCGGCAGGCCGCCCGGCAAACCCACGGCGGCCATTCACGCAGCGCAAGCCATCCAGTATCCGGGGGTACCGGGCATGAGCCAAACCCAGCCCATCGTCCATGACAACGTGCCGAGCCCGTTCTGCGGCATCGGTTCCGACGACTTGCGAATCGCCGTCGACGGGCTGCAGGTCACGGTGGCCGCGCACGGCGATGCCGTCACCCGGGCCGGCTTCGAGCAACCGATCACGGACACGGTCGCCCGCGTGGCGGGTCAGTCGGCCACGCTGGAAGCGGCCGTCGCCCATGCCGCGGAGCTGCTGCGCTCGGCCCAGCTGCCGGTCTTCAACGGTTTCGGCACCGATGTCAGCGAGACACGCGCCGCGCTGGCGCTCATCGAACGCTGCGGCGGCGTCTTCGATCAGGCCACGTCCGCCTCCGGGCTGCGCAACCTGCTGGTGCTGGCGGACTCCGGCTGGATGACCACCACGCTGGCCGAGGTGCGCAATCGCGCCGATGTGCTGGTGGTCTTCGGCACCGACATCGAGGCGCTGTTCCCGCGCTTCTTCGAGCGTGTCATCTGGGCCGAGGAAACGCTGTTCGGCGGGGACCCCCGCCAGCGCGACATCATCTTCATCGGACGGGCGCCGTCAGGCACCGCGGCCAACACCCCCGATGGCCGGCCGCCGCGCGTGATCGACTGCGCGGTGGAGGACCTACCGCAGGTGGCGGCGGCCCTGTCGGCGCTGGCAGCCGGCGCCCGGTTGCAGGCCGAGACGGTGGGCGGTGTCGCCATGGCCGAGCTGCGCGATGTTGTCGAGCGCTTGCAGGCGGCGGCTTACGGCGTCATTACCTGGGCCGCCGCCCAGCTGGATTTCCCGCAGGCCGAACTGACCGTGCAGCAGCTATGCAAGGCGGTGGTCAGTCTGAATCGCGCCACCCGCTGCGCCGGCCTGCCGCTGGGCGGGCGGAACGGCGACCGGACCGCCAGTCAGGTGGCCGGCTGGATCACCGGCTATCCCACCCGTGTGGGCTACCTGCGCGGCTACCCGGAATTCGACCCCTATCACTACGATGCGGCGCGGTTGCTGGCCAGCGGCGAGGCCGACCGGCTGGTCTGGGTTGCATCCTTCGCCGTCACGCCGCCGCCGGTCGTCGACGTGCCCACCATCGTCATCGGCCGCTCCGGCATGACCTTCGCGCGAGAGCCGGAGGTCTTCATCCCGGTCGGCGTACCCGGCATCGATTTCCCCGGCCATATGTACCGCTGCGACAGCGTCGTCGCCCTGCCGCTCTACCAGCTGCGGGATTCCGGCCTGCCGCGGGCGTCCCGGGTGCTGCACGCCATCGAACAGTTGCTGGATGCGTGAGCGGGACAGGCGCGGCGCCGGTATGGCGGCGCCCGGTTCCGCCGGCTTGCCCGCCCGCCGCTGAGATCGGCGCGGCATCCCATCGCCACAGGAGAGTGAATTCATGCTGATCAAACTGACCGGCGGCAAGGTTGTCGATCCCGCCCACGGCATCGACGGCGATGTGCGCGATATCTACATCCGTGATGGCCGCATCATCGCCCATCATGTGGCCGACGGCGAGCGGCCGGATCAGGAGTTCGACTGCCGGGGCAAGGTCGTCATGGCCGGCGCCATCGACATGCATACCCACATCGGCGGCGGCAAGGTCAACATTGCCCGCAACCTGTTGCCGGAGGATCATCGCGGCGATCCCGTGCCCCGCTCCGGCCCCATGCGTGCCGGCGCCGGCCATGTGGCACCCTCGACGCTGACGGCCGGCTACCGTTATGCCGAAATGGGCTACACGGCCGGGTTCGAGCCCGCCGTGCTGCCGGTCAACGCCCGCCAGGCGCACATGGAAATGGCCGACACACCGCTGCTGGATGTCGGCGGCTACGTCATGCTGGGCAGCGACGACTTCTTCCTGCGCCTGCTGTCGTCCGGCGCCGGGCAGGAGGTCATCAACGATTACGTGGCCTGGACCATTCATGCCGCCCAGGCCATCGGCATCAAGGTGGTCAACCCCGGTGGCATCAGCGCCTTCAAGTTCAACCAGCGCAAGCTGGACCTGGATGAGCAGCATCGCTATTACGGCATCACGCCGCGGCAGATTCTCCACAGTCTGGCCCGCGCGGTGCATGAGCTCGGCATTCCGCACCCCTTGCATGTGCACGGCTGCAACCTGGGCGTGCCCGGCAATCTGGACACCACGCTGAACACCATCGTCGGCATCGAAGGGCTGCCGATGCACCTGACCCACATCCAGTTCCACAGCTACGGGACCGAGGGGGATCGCAAGTTCTCGTCCGGCGCGGCGCAGATTGCCGAGGCCATCAACAGGAATCCCAACATCACCGCCGATATCGGCCAGATCCTGTTCGGCCAGACCGTGACGGCCTCCGGCGACTCGATGATGCAGTTCGCCAATCACACGCACGCGCACCCTAACAAATGGGTGTGCATGGACATCGAGTGCGATGCCGGCTGCGGGGTGGTGCCGTTCCGCTACAAGGACAAGAACTTCGTCAATGCCTTGCAGTGGTGCATCGGCCTGGAAATCTTCCTGCTGGTGGAGGATCCCTGGCGCGTGTTCCTGACCACCGATCATCCCAATGGCGCGCCGTTCACGACCTATCCGCACCTGATCCGGCTACTCATGGACAAGAGCTTCCGCGACGACCGGCTCGCCTCCATCCATCCCGACGCCGCCGCGATGAGCACGCTGGGCTCGCTCCAGCGCGAGTACAGCCTGTACGAGATCGCCATCATGACCCGCGCCGGGGCGGCCCGGATACTCGGGCTGCACGACCGGGGCCATCTGGGTGCCGGGGCGGCCGCCGACATCACTGTCTACACCGAGCAGGACGACAAGGAAGCGATGTTCGCTACGCCCGACTACGTCTTCAAGGATGGCGAACTGGTCGTGAAGCAGGGCCGGGTGGTCAAGGTGGTCTGGGGCAACCTCCACACCCTGCGGCCCGAATTCGACCGCGCGGCCATCGAGAGCCGGTTGCGGCCCTACTTCGACCGCTATCACACGATGAAGCTCGAAAACTTCATCATCCGCGACTGGGAAATCGAGGACGATGGCCGCAGCAAGATTCTCGTGCACCCGTGCCGGGGGCAGGGTTGACACCCGCAGCGGTAACCGACGAGTCAGCCGAGAGGATTTAGCAGCATGAACATCAACGGCGTACAGATCGACGCGACCTTCGCCGAGGCGTTTCCCATGCGCGGCACGCGCATCGTCATCACGGCGCAGAACGCCAGGTGGGCGCGCATCGCCGCCGAGACCATGACCGGTTTCGCTACCTCCGTCATCGCCTGCGGCTGCGAGGCCGGCATCGAGCGCGAACTCGACCCCGGCGAAACGCCCGACGGGCGTCCCGGCGTTGCGGTGCTGATCTTCGCCATGGGCGGCAAGACCCTGGCCAAGCAGGTGGAGACCCGCGCCGGCCAGTGCGTCCTGACCTGTCCGACCACGGCGCTGTTCTCGGGGCTGCCGGACGGCGACCCGATCGCGCTGGGCAAGAACCTGCGCTTCTTCGGTGACGGCTTCCAGATTTCCAAGCGCATCAACGGCCGGCGCTACTGGCGGGTGCCGGTGATGGATGGCGAATTCCTGTGCGAGGAGAGCACCGGCATGGTCAACGCCGTCGGTGGCGGCAATTTCCTGATCCTCGCCGAGAGCCAGCCCCAGGCGCTGGCCGCCTGCGAGGCCGCCGTCGAGGCCATGCGCAAGGTGCCGAACGTCATCATGCCGTTCCCGGGCGGGGTGGTGCGCTCCGGCTCCAAGGTCGGCTCCAAGTACAAGGCCCTCAACGCCTCCACCAACGATGCCTTCTGTCCCACGCTCAAGGGGCAGACCGCGTCGCAACTGGGCCCCGAGATCGAATCGGTCATGGAAGTCGTCATCGACGGCCTGACCGCCGAGGACATCAATCGGGCGATGCGAGCCGGCATCCAGGCCGCCTGCGCGCTCGGCCCGGAGAACGGCATCCGCCGCATCAGCGCCGGCAATTACGGCGGCAAGCTGGGTCCGTTCCTCTTTCATCTCCAGGAGATCATGGCATGACCGCGCTGATTTTCACGCTCAGGACCGAACCCCGTCAGCGCCTCGATGTTTCGCCCCTGACCGCCGATGGCCTCGCCGGCAAGAGCCCGGCCGAGATGGGCGCGATCCTGCTGCAGATCGGCAACCGCCAGGTTCGGGTCGATCAGGTGTTCGACATCGCCGGCGACGACCCCGGTCATATCGTCTTCAGTGGTCCGACCGCCAAGCTGGATGGCGTGGGTTACGGCATGACCCAGGGCGTGATCGATGTCCATGGGGATGCCGGCAGCTATCTCGGCATGCGCATGAAGGGCGGCCGCATCACCGTGCAGGGGTCAATCGACGCCTACGGCGCCTGCGAACTCAGCCGTGGCACGCTCGTCATTCACGGCAACGCGGGCGATTTCCTCGGCGCCAGCCTGCCCGGCAACAAGAAAGGCATGGCCGGCGGTGTCGTCATCGTCAAGGGCAATGTCGGCGAGCGCGCCGGTGATCGCATGCGTCGCGGCATCCTGCTGGTCGAGGGCGATGCCGGCGACTACCTGGGCGCGCGCATGACCGCCGGCACCATCGCCGTACTGGGTCGCATCGGCCGGCACCCGGGTTACGGCCTGGTGCGCGGCACCCTGCTGCTGGCCCGGGCGCCGGCAGAGATCCCGCCCACCTTCAACGATTGCGGCACGCACACGCTGGGTTTTATTCCCTTGCTGCTGAAGGGCCTGGCCGCCCATGACACACCGTTTGCCGGCATGGGTGACGCGCTCAAGCGCGTGCGCCGCTACGCGGGCGATTTCTGCGCGCTGGGCAAGGGCGAAATTCTGGTTGCGGTTCCGGGCGGCAGCACCGCCTAGCCGAATCCGCCATCGGCTCGGCATCCCCGCCCGGCGCTGGCCGCCAGTCCCGGGTTGTGGCCGGGTGGTGCCATGCCGCATGCCCCGCCGCGAGATGTATCCGATCCCCCGTCAACGCCCGGTTGCCATCGCTTGAACGTCCATCCGCCCTGCCCTGAAACCGATGGGTCCATCCTGAACCGGAACCTCCAGTGGTGGCTGCTGGGCGGGCTGATTTTCCTGATCCTATTCGCGCGCTCGCCCGGCGTACTGCTGCTTCCGCCCCTGCAGGCGGAAGATGGCTCCCATGTGTTCGCCTATTTCTACGAGCACCGCGAGCCGATCCAGATCCTGCGCGAGAAGGCGGGCTACATACCGCTGCTGGCCAACCTGATCGGCTACCTGTCGGTCCGGTTGCCAGCCACCATGATCCCTTACGGGCTGACCTGGTTGCCGCTGCTGCTCACGCTGGCGGCCTACAGTCTTTTCTTCAGCCGCCGCTATCGGGTCATCATCGCCAGCGATGCCGTGCGGGCCCTGGTCTGCCTGTTGTTCGCGCTGGCGCCGCTGTCGCAGTTTCACCTGCTGGCACATACCGATTACTCGATCTGGAATGCGTTGCTGCTGCTGATCCTGCTGGGCGGCATGCCCCTTCCGGCCGGGTCCGCCCGGGCGGCACCCTGCTGGTTACTCATCAATCTGCTGGTTTGGGCGCACCCCCTGTCGATCGTCCTGCTGCCGCTGCAGCTTTATTTCGCGTGGCGTGACCGCTCGCGCCGCGCCTGGTATCTGGCGACGGCGCTCAACCTGGTGCTCTATCAGTACCTGGGCACCAAGGGCGGGCAGGTCTTCGCCCATCAGGATCTGCTGTCGATACTGGCGCTGCTCGGCAGGAGTCTCGTGGCTACCGTCACCATGCTGGGCGACATCGCCTCTCGCACGGTGCTTGGCCAGCCCCTGTTCGCCTGGGCCAGGCAGCACATGGGGTTTCTGATCGTCTATGTCGACCTGGCGGTGATTCTGCTGGTCGGCTGCGCCGCGGTCCCCGATGCCGGCTACCGGAGGCTGGCTTGGGTCCTGCTGTACCTGATGGCGGGCATGACGTTCCTGAGCCTGCTGTCACGGGGGCTCTCGCTGGCCGACCTCGAGACCTACCGCGGCGGTCCCCGATATTGCTATCTCCAGTCGCTGGGCGTCCTTGTCCTGCTGGCAGGAGGAGTGTCCAGCTTGCTGAGCTCTCCGGCTGGGCGGCGGGCGCTGCATCCGGCGCTGCCCTCACCGGGCCGGATGATCTGCGCGGCCGCTCTGCTCCACTATTACCTCCTCAATACCCAATACGGCCATTACCTGGTCGTCAATGCCGACGCCAAGGATCCGGCCTATCAGAAAAGCCCGTACTACCCCGGCAACCCGATGAATGGCCGCATCGTGCAGACATTCTTCCGGGATCTGGCCGCCAGCGAGGCGAACCTCCAGCCCGGCTATGCGGCGCGACTGGTCGCGGAGAAGCCCGGCGATTGGCCGATCGACATCACCGTGGGCGGCGCCGCCAGCCCTGACCATTGCCCCTCGACCAGACGCCTGTGCCGCCTGGTCCAGCCGTTTGACTAAGGGCTGTTCCCGCCCGCCTGTGCGGCTGTGGGTTCAATCGGCGACATGAAACCCGTGCCACAGGCCGTGCCGATCCCGCCGTGTCCGGCCACGGCCGACGTCCCTGCAACCCTGGCCGATCAGGCGCGGGGCCGACCGCGTCCGCATCCGCCGCATCCGGGTCTGGCCTACCGGCCCGACATCGACGGCCTGCGCGGGGTCGCGGTGGCGCTGGTGGTGATGTATCACGCCTTCCCCGGATGGCTGCCCTCGGGCTTCATCGGCGTCGATATCTTCTTCGTCATTTCCGGATACCTGATCACCGCCATCATCGGCTCGGGGCTGGCGTCGTCGCGTTTCCGGTTCCCGGATTTCTACAGCCGGCGCATCCGGCGCATTTTCCCGGCGCTGATGACCATGATGGCGGCCCTCTTGCCGCTGGGATGGTTCCTGCTGCTGGATGAGGAATACCGCCAGCTGGGTCGCCATGTGGCCGGTGGCGCGACGTTTCTCTCCAACCTGATCCTGTGGCGGGAGAGCGGCTACTTCGACGGGCCGGCCGAGACCAAGCTGCTGCTGCACCTGTGGAGCCTGGCGGTCGAGGAGCAGTTCTACCTGCTCTGGCCTGCCCTGTTCTTCCTGGGCTGGCGGTTCGGCTGGAAGCCGGTGCCCTTCCTGGGGCTGCTCTGGCTGGCCTCCTTTGCCGGCAACATCTACCTGGCCGGTCGCCACCCCGGCGCGGCCTTCTACTGGCCGATCAGCCGGTTCTGGGAACTGCTGACCGGCGCCCTGCTGGCTGTCGGACCGGCGACCGCCGAGCCCCTGCGCCACCGTCACCGGCAGGGCCTGGCCCTGGCGGGCCTGATCCTGCTGGCGGCGGGCCTGCTGCTGATCAACCGCGAACGGGTCTTCCCGGGCGGCTGGGCGCTCATGCCGACCCTGGGCGCAGCCTTGCTGATCGCCGCCGGGCCGCATGGCGCGTTCAACCGGCGCGTCCTCGGCAACCGGTACCTGGTCCGGCTCGGGCTGATCAGCTATCCCCTCTACCTGTGGCACTGGCCAGCCCTGACGCTCCCGCGGATGCTGGAAGGGCACACGCCGGACGTCGGCACGCGCCTGCTCGCCGTGGCCGGTGCGCTGCTCCTTGCCTGGCTGACCTATCGACTGATCGAGAAACCGCTGCGCTTCAATCCCGGCCGCTGGGTGACGCCGGCGCTGCTGGCTGGCATGTTGCTGCTGTACGGACTTGGCATCGCCGTCAAGAACCTTCCGGTGCCATCGCAGCGACCCGTTCACGGCGTCGTCCGGGCGGGTGCCGCGAAATGCCGGGAACCGGACATCCAGCGGGAGCTTGGCCGGCAGCGCTGCCTCGATCGTCCGTCGCTGTCCCGCCATTACGCGGCGGCCTGTCGGCGCGAGATCAACCCCGGCAAACCCTTCCATATCGTCGTCTGGGGCGACTCGCATGCCCATGCCTGGGGCAGCCTGGCGGCCGAAATCGCCGCCCGGGAGGGTTACCACCTGACCCTGGTCCAGCACAATGGCTGTCCGCCGCTGGCCGGCGTCCGGCGCGCCGACAACCAGGATCCGGATTCCCCGTGCGCCGCTACCCGGGCAACCCGCGAGCTGCTGGGGGACATCCTGCGACTCGAGCCCGATGTCGTGGTGCTGGCCGCCCGCTGGAATCTCTATGCCCACGGCTGGATCAAGGACGGCGCGTTGCAGACGGCCACCCATTTCCTGACCCGCGCGGACGAGGGGCGGGCGGATGCCGCCAGTTCCCTGGCGAGCCTGCAGGCCGGTCTGGCGGAAACCGTGGGCCGCCTGACGGCGCAACGGGCCAGGGTCATCGTCATCAAGAATCCACCCGGCCTGAAGGGCGATGCCGCCGACCTCCGCCGGGAGGTTCAGGTCAGCCGGGCGGAACATCTGCAGGATTCCCGGGTGATCGATGCCTTGCTCGACCACCGGCAGGATATCGAGGTCATGGACCCCGCCCGGGAGCTTTGCCGGGACGATTGCCGCAGCGAGTTCGCCGGTCGCTACCTGTACGATGACGACAATCACCTGAACTACTGCGGGGTCTCGCTGTTCCGGTCCGAGCTGGCGGCGCGCCTGAAGCCCGACTGACGGCGCGCGCGGGCCGCTTCCTCCGGATTCCGGTCCCGAACCGCGGCAGCCCGATGGGATGCTTACGCGGGAATGTCTTTTGCTATAGAATTCCGCGGTTTATTTCCGTCTTCCGGGGCGGATTCCCCCCAGAAACCTGCGCCGGCCGGGCCGGCTCATGACCCATCCAGGAGTTTTCATGGCGATCGAACGCACCATTTCCATCATCAAGCCCGACGCGGTGGCCAAGAATGTCATCGGCGAAATCTACAGCCGCTTCGAAAAGGCCGGCCTAAAGATCGTCGCGGCCCGCATGGCCCACCTGTCCCGCGAGCAGGCCGAGGGCTTCTACGCCGTGCACAAGGAGCGCCCCTTCTTCAACGATCTGGTCAGCTTCATGATCTCCGGCCCGGTGATGATTCAGGTGCTGGAAGGCGAGAATGCCATTGCCAAGAACCGCGACATCATGGGCGCCACCAACCCGAAGGACGCCGCGCCCGGCACCATTCGCGCTGATTTCGCCGAGAGCATCGACGAGAACGCGGTCCACGGTTCGGACAGCCCGGACACCGCGGCGCAGGAGATCGCCTATTTCTTCCAGCCGCATGAATGCTGCGCCCGCACCCGCTGACGCGAGCGACAGGCTCAATCTGCTAGGGCTCGACCGGAAGGCCATGGCGGCCTTCTGCGTCGAGCAGGGCGAAAAGCCCTTTCGCGCCTCGCAGCTGCTGCAATGGATCCACCAGCGCGGCATCGGCGACTTCGGCGAGATGACCAACCTCAGCAAGGTCCTGCGGGCCCGGCTGGAGGACAGCTGCGAAATCCGCCCGCCGGAGATCGTCCACGAGCAGATCTCCGCCGACGGCACCTGCAAGTGGGTGTTGCAGACCGACGCCCAGAACCGCATCGAGACCGTCTTCATCCCCGAGGAAGGCCGCGGCACCCTGTGCGTGTCCTCGCAGGTCGGCTGTGCGCTGGAATGCTCGTTCTGCTCCACCGCCCGCCAGGGCTTCAACCGCAACCTGAGCACCGCCGAGATCATCGGCCAGTTGTGGGTGGCGCAGCGGGAGCTGGGCATCGGCGCCGTCACCAACGTGGTGCTGATGGGCATGGGCGAGCCGCTGCTCAACTTCAACAACGTCGTCGCCGCCATCGACCTGATGCTGGATGACCACGCCTACGGCCTGTCCAAGCGCCGGGTCACCTTGAGCACCTCCGGCATCGTGCCGGCCCTCGACAAGCTGGCCGAGGTCAGCGAGGTCAGCCTGGCGGTATCGCTGCACGCACCCACCGACGAGCTGCGCGACGAGCTGGTGCCGATCAACCGCAAATACCCGATCCGCGAGCTTCTGGCCGCCTGCAAGCGCTATGTCGGTCGCGACCATCGGCGCAAGGTCACCATCGAGTACGTGATGCTCGACGGCGTCAACGACACGCCGGCCCATGCCCGCCAG
The DNA here is from genome assembly GCF_054657115.1 of Methyloparacoccus murrellii. NCBI lineage: Bacteria > Pseudomonadati > Pseudomonadota > Gammaproteobacteria > Methylococcales > Methylococcaceae > Methyloparacoccus > Methyloparacoccus murrellii. The sequence goes on from NZ_BAAHXD010000005.1 coordinate 16,231, forward strand.
CTGGTGCGCGTGCTGAGCCAGGTGCCGTCGAAGGTCAACCTGATCCCGTTCAATCCGTTCCCGGGTTCCGGCTACCGCTGCTCCAGCCGCGAGGCCATCCAGCGCTTCAGCGACATCCTGCAGGCTGGTGGCCTGATCACCACCACCCGCAAGACCCGCGGCGACGATATCGACGCCGCCTGTGGCCAGCTGGTGGGCCAGGTCAGGGACCGCACCCGCCGCACCATCCGCCTGGCCGCCGCGTCCTGATGGCGCTGCCGCGACGGGCGGCGTGGCCGCTCATGCTCCTGTTGCCGGCCTGTTCGCTGCTCCCGGAGGAGGAGCCGGCAACGCCCCGGTCGGTGGCCGCCGAGCCGCTCAGTCCCGCGCAGGCCTCGCAGATTTATGTCGAGAAGGGCGTGCACTACCTGGAGGCCGGCCAGTACGACGTGGCCCTCAAGGATTTGGAGAAGGCGACCGAGCTCGATGACGACAACAGCGAGGCCTGTAACGCCCTCGGTGTGCTCTATCAGCAGATCGACCGGCCGGATGAGGCCGACAGGCATTTCCGCAAGGCCATCGGCCTGAATCCGGACAATTACGGCGCCCGCAACAACTATGGCCGCTTTCTCTGCAAGACCGGCCATGCGGAGGAGGCCTTCGAGCAATTTCGCGCGGTCTATGGCACCCGGCTGTACGGCCAGCCTTGGCTGCCGCTGACCAACGCCGGCCTGTGCGCGCAATCGGTCGGCCGGATGGCCGAGGCCGAGCGTTTCCTGCGCCGTGCGCTCGAGGCCAACCCGCGCTTTCCGCCCGCACTGCTGGCCATGGCCCGGCTGAGCCGCGACATGGGGCAGCTGCTGGCCGCGCGCGGATTCCTCGAGCGCGCCCTGAGTGCCGCGGGCTCCACGGCGGAGGCGCTGCTGCTGGGTATCGAGATCGAGATGGCGCTGGGCAATCGCCAGGCCGCCGCCGGTTACATGGCCACCCTGACGACCCGCTTTCCCGACGCCACCGAGCTGATGCAGGCGCGGCAGCGGTTCGGCGGCTGATGCGCCGCATGCTTCCCGGTCCGGCTGGCTAAGCCGCCGGCGCTTGGGGTTATCATTCACCGTTTCCACCCTGGTGGCCCGTCCTTGAGCATTTCCCGCCCTGTGCGCATCTGGCTGTCCGGCATCGCTGCCGGGACGGCGGCCGACCGCCCCATCGTCTCCACCCCGAATCACTGAGCATGTCCGAAAAGATCCAGGCCATCCGCGGGATGCACGACATCCTGCCCGACCATGCCCCCCGCTGGCAGCATGTTGAATCCGTGCTGCGCCGCGTGATGGGCGCCTACGGCTACCAGGAGATCCGCCTCCCCGTCGTCGAGAAGACCGAGCTGTTCAAGCGCTCCATCGGCGAGGTCACCGACATCGTCGAAAAGGAGATGTACACCTTCGCGGACCGCAACGGCGATTCGCTGACGCTGCGGCCCGAGGGAACCGCCGGTTGCCTGCGTGCCTGCCTCGAGCACGGCCTGCTGCACAACCAGACCCAGCGTCTCTGGTATCTGGGCCAGATGTTCCGCCATGAACGGCCGCAGAAGGGGCGGTATCGCCAGTTTCACCAGCTGGGCGTCGAGGCCTATGGCATGGCCGGACCCGACATCGATGCCGAGCTGATCCTGCTCTGCCGGCGTCTCTGGCGTGAGCTGGGCATCGCCGACAAGCTGGAGTTGCAGATCAACTCGCTGGGCACGACCGCCGAGCGGCTCGCCTACCGGGCCAAGCTGGTGGCGTATTTCCGCATGCATGTCGAGGCGCTCGACGAGGACAGCCGCCGCCGGCTGGAGACCAACCCGCTGCGCATCCTCGACAGCAAGAATCCCGCCCTGAAGCCGATCATCGCCGGCGCGCCGCTGTTGACCGACGAGCTCGACACCAGCTCGCGCGAGCACTTCGACAGCCTGCGCCGGCAGCTGGATGCCGCGGGCGTCGCCTACGTGGTCAATCCCCGTCTGGTGCGCGGGCTGGATTACTATTCCCGCACCGTGTTCGAATGGCTGACCGAATCCCTCGGCGCCCAGGGCACGGTCTGCGCGGGTGGCCGCTATGACGGCCTCATCGAGCAGCTGGGCGGCAAGGATTCGACCGCGGTCGGGTTTGCGCTGGGCATGGAGCGCCTGATCGACCTGCTGGACGACCCCGGCCGCTTCGACCGGGCCGCGCTGCCGCAGGCCTACCTGATTGCCGTCGGCGAGCTGGCGGAGGCCCGCGCGCCCCTGCTCGCGGAGCGTCTCCGCGATACCTTGCCCGGGCTGCGCTTGCAGCTGAACTGCGGCGGTGGCAGTTTCAAGAGCCAGTTCAAGCGCGCCGACCGCAGCGGTGCCGAGGTGGCGCTGATCCTCGGCGACGACGAGGCCCGCGACCAGACGCTCGGCGTCAAGTCGCTGCGGCGCGAGGAAGGCCAGCAAACGTTGAGCGAGAACGAGGCGATCGCCTTTTTACATTCCCTGATCTGAACCGAGGAGCGCATGGAAACCTATCTGACCGAAGAGGAACGCCTGGAGGCGCTGCAGCGCTGGTGGAAGGAAAACAAGTCGTCGATTTTCGGCGGCCTGCTGCTGGGGCTTGCCGTGATCGCCGGCTGGAAGATGTGGCAGGGCAGCCAGCGGGAAACCGCCGAGCAGGCGTCGCTGGTCTACCACCAGCTGGCCGAGGCGGTCCAGGCCCGGCAGAACGAGGCGGCGGTCAAGCTCGGTGAGCGGCTGGTCCAGCAGTATCCCAAGACCACTTATGGCGAATACGGGCGGCTGTTCCTCGCCAGGCTCAAGGTCGATGCCGGCGACCTCGACGGTGCCCGCAGGACGCTGGAGGAGGCACTGAGCCAGACCCGCGACGAGGCGCTCGCCGGGCTCATCCGCCTGCGCATGGCCCGCGTGCTGCTGGCCAAGGGCGATAGCGAAGCCACCCTCAAGCTGCTGGACGGCGTGAGCGAAAAGGCCGCCGGCCAGTATGCGGGGCTGTACACCGAGCTGCGCGGCGACGCCCTGGTGGTCGCCAAGCGGCCGGCGGACGCCCGCGCCGCCTACGCCAAGGCCCGCGAGCTGGGCGACCATTCGCCGCTGCTGGAACTCAAGCTCAACGATCTGCCGGCCGCACCCTGATGCGTCTCGCCCTTGCGCTGCTGGCGTCCCTGTGGCTGGCGGGTTGCAGCCAGCTGGGCGCCTTCGAGGACCTCGGCAACTCGATCCAGGGCCTGATCAGCGGCAACGACAATGCCGAGCCGCCGCGCGAACTGGAGCCCCTGGAGCCTTCCGTCAACATGACAGTGCTGTGGAAGGCCAGCGTCGGCAAGGGCTATGACGACCAGGTCGTCAACCTGGTGCCGGCGGTGACGGCCAGTACCGTCTATGTCGCCGACCGCCGTGGCCTGGTGCAGGCCCACAACCGCCAGGATGGCGAAAGGCTGTGGGCCGCGGAAACCCGGCTGGAGCTGTCCGCCGGGCCAGTCGTCGCCGGTGACAAGCTGCTGCTCGGTACCAGCAATGCCGAGCTCATCGCCATCAGCCTCGTCGACGGGACGCTGGTCTGGAAGAGTACCCTCAGCAGCGAAATCCTGGCCCTGCCGCGGGTGGCACACCAGCGCGTGGTGATCCGCACCAGCGATGGCCGCCTGGCCGGCGTCGATCTCAACAACGGCGCCATCCGCTGGACCCACGACCGCAGCATTCCGCCGCTGTCGGTGCGCAGCCTGGGATCGCCCACCATCGCCGGCGACCTGGTGCTGGACGGTTTCGGCGGCGGCAAGCTGATCGCCCTCAACGTAGCCGATGGCAAGCTGGTCTGGGAAACCACGGCGGCCATCCCGCACGGACGCTCGGAGGTCGAGCGCCTGGTCGAGCTGGATGCCGATCCGCTGGTCAAGGATGACACGGTCTACATCACCGGCTTCCAGGGCGGCGTGACGGCCGTCAATCTGAATGACGGCGATATCCTCTGGCGTCAGACGACTGTGTCTTCCAGCCATGGCCTGGCCGCCGGCCGCCGCTCGCTCTACATCAGCGACGCCAGCAGCGATGTCTGGCAGCTGGATCTGCGCAACGGTGCCGACCTGTGGAAGCAGGATGCCCTGCACCAGCGGCGGCTCACGGTGCCGGCGCTGATCCGCAACCGGCTGGTCGTTGGCGACTTCGAAGGCTATCTGCACGCCCTCTCGGCCGATGACGGCAGCCTGGTCGGCCGTCTGCAGGTCGATGACACTCCGGTCCGCGCGGCGCCTGTCGTCGACAGCGAAACCCTGTTCGTCTACACGGCAGGCGGTGTCCTGGCCGCCATCGGAATCGATTGATCATGCTCCCTGTCGTTGCCCTGGTCGGCCGGCCCAATGTCGGCAAATCAACCCTCTTCAACTACCTGACCCGCACCCGCGATGCCCTCGTGGCCGATTACCCGGGTTTGACCCGCGACCGCCAGTACGGCCGGGTGCGGCGCGGAACCCGCGATTACTTCGTCGTCGACACCGGCGGCATCGTCGAGACCGAGGCCGGCATCGACGAACAGGCCATGCGGCAGGTGCAGATCGCCCTGCGCGAGGCCGATGTCATCCTGTTTCTGGTCGATGCGCGCGACGGTCTCAATGTGGGCGACGAAGCCATTGCCCAGCGGCTGCGGCGCACCGGCAAGCCGGTGGTGCTGGCCGCCAACAAGATCGACCAGGCCAGCCTGGCGGCCGCCACCGCGGATTTCCATGCCATCGGCCTGGGCGAGCCGCACCCCATCTCGGCTTCCCATGCGCAGGGCATCGGCAGCCTGCTGGACACGGTCGAGGCGCTCCTGCCGAAGCAGGATGCGCCAGCCGCCGAGGACGAGGGTGGCATCCGCATCGCCATCGTCGGTCGACCCAACGTCGGCAAGTCCACCCTGGTCAACCGCTTGCTGGGCGAGGAGCGGGTGGTGGTGTTCGATGCCCCCGGCACTACCCGCGACAGCATCGAGATCGCCTTCGAGCGCCACGGCCGGCGCTACACGCTGATCGATACCGCCGGCATCCGCCGCCGCGGGCGCATCGCCGAGACGGTGGAGAAGTTCAGCGTCATCAAGGCCATGCAGGCCATCGAGAAGGCGCATGTGGTCATTTACCTGGTCGATGCCCGCGAGGGCGTGACCGACCAGGACGCCAATCTGCTGGGCATGGTGCTGGAGATCGGCCGCGGGCTGATCGTCGGTCTCAACAAGTGGGACGGCATGACCCCGGACCAGAAGGAGGAAACCCGGCGCCAGCTGGATCTCAAGCTGCAATTCATCGACTTCGCCGAGAAATATTTCATCTCGGCCCTGCACGGCACGGGGGTTGGCCACCTGTTCGATGCCGTGGTCGAGGTGCACGGCTCGACCATGACGCAGATGGGCACCTCGCACCTGACGCGGTTGCTGCAGAGTGCGGTCGCGGCCCATCAGCCGCCCTTGGTGCGCGGCCGGCGCATCAAGCTCAAGTATGCCCACCAGGGCGGCACCAACCCGCCGACCATCGTCATCCACGGCAACCAGATCGACGAAATCCCCGGCAGCTACAAGCGCTATCTCATCAACTACTTCCGCGAGGCGCTGGCGATCAGCGGTACGCCCATCAAGCTGGAGTTCCGCACCGGCGACAACCCGTTCAAGGGCAAGCGCAATGTCTTGACCGAGCGGCAGGTCCGCAGGCGCCGGCGGCTCATCCGGCATGTGAAGTAGCCTGCCGGCGAGCGAGCCGCCCGGGCCTGCCGCTCGGCTGGACGCGTGAGCGCAGGCCGTCTTCCGACCGGCATGCCTCCCGCATCCGGGGTGGCGCAAGGCATCATCCCGTATCACACTGTCCCGACGCACCGGCGGCTGGGCGGCCCCACGCCCAGCGAGCTGTTGCGGACACGATAGGGAGGAAACGCTCATGCAAGCTTCATCCGCGATCCACCCGGCGAATACGTTCGCCGCGCTCTCCTGTTTCCTGCTGCTTATCCCGCTAGCCCATGGGCCGGCGCAGGCGCAGGAGGAACGATGCCAGGCAAAACTGTACCGGCAGACGGGCGATTACCTGCGTTGCCTGATGCATGCCGAAGCCGCGCTTGCCAGGGGCCAGAAGCCGGGCAAGAACGAAGCTGCCCGCAGAGCCTGTGAGAGGGCCTATGAGAAGGGTTATCTCGCTGCCCTGAAGCTTGCCTCGGAGGGGTGTCCCGCAACAGGTGGTGTGGCATCCGGCGCTCCGTCGCCATTGGCGCAGGAGATTCGGCAAACCGTGGCCGAGGTGCGCGGGATGGTGTCAGGAACCTTGCCCAATCCGGTAGCCGGGCAGCTCATGCTGTACAACCATTGCGCCACGCCGATCAAGATCATGTCGCCCACCAGCCATGTGATCGACGGCTCGACGCTACCGCCATACGACAGCCTGGTGTATCCCACCGGTAGCGGGGGAGGATTGAGCCAGAATGCAGCCAACACCTTCATGTTCGCGCCCATCACCAGCGACGCCCAATGTGCCTTGGTGAACTGCGGCAACTGGGCGGACATCCAGGCGGCGGGGCAACGCATGGGCTACATGTGGATGAATAATGCGCCGAATCAGCCGCCCGGCAGCAATAACCTCACCTATGCCGCCTATTGCCAGCCCACCAATGCGGCAGTAGGGCAGTGCACAACCACCGCCACAACCCCGTGCTGTGGCTCGCAGATGAATTTCGACAGGACCTTCGGTACCACCTTCGAGATCACGCCCAAGGGTGGCGCCGGCCTCGATCAGGACTTTGTCGACCTCAGCACGAACTACGGTGCGAGCCCGACGTCGCCGCCGACCCTCTGCAGCGCCAACGGTGCCGACCCCGATAACTGCGTGAGCGAGACCGCCAACATCTTTTTCAATGTCCCGATCCGCGTGGACATGAGCAACAGCGCCGGCTGCACGTTTCCGCAGGGTGGCTCAAACCTCGGCTGCACGGACGTCGCTTGCCCGGACGCCTATCAGTACCCGGTGGATAACAAGCAGGTGGCCTGCCCGGCTGGCACGGGGTATGTCGTCACGCTCTGCCCGGGTACGCATCAGCTGCCGTCCCTGGGCCAGGCCAGCGCCATCCCGGACAAGGTCACCATTCAAAACAACCTTGACAAAAACTCTCCCTGTCCGAATGGCAACACGGTAAGCATGTTCACCGCCGGCGGGCAGCAGGTCATCCCGCCTGGCGGTGGTTCGCTTACCCTGCAGGGGAATTATTCCGTCTACCCCGGCATCGGCCTGCAGATCAATAATTGGTACTGGACTTCCGAAAACCTGCCGGTCCAGGCGGGACCGCCGCAGAATCCCGACAACTCGGGTGCCCAGTTCGTCGTCTCCGATGCGTGCACCGTGTCGCAATCGCCACCCGTCTATGGCAAGGGCATAGAAACCTACAAGGTTTCGACGGTGACTGCCCGCAAGACCGGGGCCAACGACTGTCTGATCACCATCAGCGAAAAGCCGCCCTACACCGATGCCGTCACGCCAGGCTGCTGTGCGCCACCTCTCCGGAACATGGCCAACGTCTGTACCGGGCCATGGGGCGTGACCAACAACCAGCAGCCCTGGCCGCCCCAGTGACGGAGGGCTTCCGCCATCCAGCACTACACCGAACGCCGGGTATGCCCGGCGCATGTCAACGCCCGGTCTCCCTGGACGATAGGCGGAAACCCGATTGACCTGATGGGTGGCCCTGCTGTGATGTGTGGTGTCCGTGCCCGATGCCGGCCGGGATGCGGCTTACCCGGGAATGCGCGCCGGCGACCGCACAGGATCTGTGATGTGGCTCAAATCCGCTTCTGCCCGCCAGGCTCGGGCCAATGCAATTGGTGTCGACGCGCATCGGACAACTTTCTTCCTCCTCGACAGAGCCTGGTGGAGGCCAGGTGATACGCCGGCAAATCGACCTGTCGATAGCCGCTCCACAGACCCCTTACATGCTGGGACGCATCCATGAGCATCCATTTTCAACAACTCTCCAACTTCATCTGGTCCGTGGCGGATCTTCTGCGTGGCCCCTACCGGCCTCCGCAATACGAGCGTGTGATGCTGCCGCTCACCGTATTGCGCCGCTTTGATGCCGTTCTGGCTTCCAGTAAGGAGGCCGTCCTCAAACGTCATGCCGAGTTGAGTAGCAAGGGCATTGCCAACATCGACGCCATCCTCAACAACCTGGCCAAGGATGAAGACGGCACGCCGCTGGGCTTCCACAACCACAGTCAGCTCGATTTCCAGAAGCTCAAGGGCGACCCGGACAACATTGGCCGCCACTTGGCCGACTACATCGCCGGCTTTTCCGAGAACATCCGCAAGATCTTTGAGCGTTTCGAGTTCGACAAGGAGATCGAGAAGCTCGAAGAGTCCAACCGCCTCTACCAGGTCGTGTCCCAGTTCGCCGAGATCGACCTGCATCCGCGCAAGGTCGACAACATCACCATGGGTCTGGTCTTCGAAGACCTGATCCGGCGCTTCAACGAAGCCGCCAACGAAACGGCGGGCGATCACTTCACCCCGCGCGAAGTCATCCAGCTCATGGTCAACCTGCTGCTGGAACCCGACACCAGCGTGCTCACCCAGGCAGGCGTTATTGTCACCATCTGCGACCCCGCTTGCGGCACCGGCGGCATGCTGGCCGAGGCGCAGAACTGGATTCGCGCCCACAACGATCAAGCCACGGTCAAGGTCTTTGGGCAGGACTACAACCCACGCTCTTACGCAGTGGCCGCCTCCGACCTCTTGATCAAAGGCCACAAGGATGGCCAAGTGGTGCTGGGCAACACCCTCACCGACGATCCCTTCCCCGAGCAGCGCTTCGACTACCTGCTCGCCAACCCACCCTTCGGCGTGGACTGGAAGGCGGAAAAGCAGATCATCGACCGCTGGCCTAACTTCCGCGGCTACGAAGGCAAGCTGCCGCGCATCAACGACGGCGCCCTGCTGTTCTTGCTCTACATGATGAGCAAGTTCCAGGACTACAAGGCGGGCGACCGCGACAAGCCCGGCTCGCGCACCGCCATCGTGTTCAACGGCTCGCCCCTGTTCACTGGCGGCGCCGGCAGCGGCGAGAGCGAAATCCGTCGCTGGATCATCGAGCACGACCAGCTCGAAGCCATCGTCGCCCTGCCCGAGCAGATGTTCTACAACACCGGCATCGGCACCTTCATCTGGGTGGTCACCAACCGCAAGGCCGCGCACCGCAAGGGCACGATCCAGCTCATTGACGCGCGCGAGCGCTACACGCCGATGAAGCGCAGCCTGGGCGACAAGCGCCGCTATCTGGATCAGGCCGCCCTTGATGTCGTCACCCGCGAACACGGCACGCCGGAAAACAGCAAGACCAGCCGCGTGTTCGACAACATTGATTTCGGCTACCGCCGCATCACCGTGCTGCGCCCATTGCGACTGCGCTTCCAGATCACCGAGGAGGCCCGCGAGCGTTTCCTCAATACCTGCCCAGAGCTGTTTGATGCCCTGCAGGCCGCGCAGGACGCACTCGGCAGCGAGCCGTTGCTGGACTGGAACCCGACCTGGGACACCGTGCAGCAGGTGTTCAAGACCCTGCCCGACGATGTCGAAGGCTGGGCCAAGGGTGCCAAGGGCACCGCACAGAAGAAGATTTTCCGTGACTGCTTCACCGAGGTGGACCCCGAGGCCGCACCCGTCATCGCCCGGTACCACAAGAGCGACCCACTAAGCGATGCCCGGTTGTTCCCCGGGCAAACGCTCCCGGGGAGCCTGAACACCCGCGAGCTGTATGCGCTGCTGGGCCTACACCGCGACGGCAACGGCGGTTTCATCGAGCACGAATCAGACCCGGCGCTGAAGGATGCCGAGAATATCCCGCTCAAGGAGGACATCGTCGGCTACTTCCTGCGCGAGGTTCGGCCCTACGTGCCGGATGCCTGGATTGACCGCGAGGCGCTGGACGAACAGGACGGCGGCATCGGTAAGGTGGGCTACGAGATCAACTTCAACCGCGTGTTTTTCCAGTACACGCCGCCGCGCCCGCTGCATGAGATCGATGCGGAACTGGCTGAAGTGGAAAAGCGGATTCTGGGCTTGCTGCGGGAGGTGACGGAGTGACGGCACAGGAACTGCTGGAACACCTGAATCTGCTGGACGAGAACGAGCGCATCGAAGCCAAGTCCGCTACCGAAATCGGCAAATCGCTGCTGGAAACCGTCTGCGCCTTCGCTAATGAACCAGGGCTCGGAGGTGGTTGGCTGCTGCTTGGCGTGGCGCGGGAGGAAGTGGCGCTGTTCCCTGGCTATGAAGTCCAGGGACTGGAACAGCCAGATCAGCTCAGCGCCAATCTGGCCAGCCAGGCGACCAGCATGTTCAACCGCCCTCTGCGCCTGGACATCCGCACGGAATCGATTCATGGCAAGGCCGTCATCGTGGTCTTCGTACCCGAGGCGGCAGCTCAGGACAAACCGCTCTACTTCAAGGCCCAGGGTTTGCCGCGCGGCGCTTTTCGACGAATTGGAAGTACCGACCAGCGCTGCACGGAAGATGATCTGATTGCGCTGTACCAGAACCGGCAGCAGGAAAGCTTTGATGCCGGCCTGGTACCGGATGCCACGCAGGAAGATTTTTCTCCCGATGCCATGGCCGATTACCGCCAATCCCGCCGCAACGCCAATCCGGACGCCGAAGAGCTGGGTTGGACAGATCAGGAACTGCTTCAGGCACTGGGAGGCATTCGCCAGAACGAGCACGGCCAGTGGCAGCCCACCGTAGCGGGTCTGCTTTTGTTCGGCAAACCGGTAGCCTTGCGCCGCAGTTTTCCGATGACGCGGGTCGATTACATCCGTGTACCGGGTCGCGAGTGGGTGCCAGACCCCGAGCGCCGCTTCGACAGCATTGAAATACGCGATCCGCTATTCCGGCTCATCCGTCGGGTTCAGGCGGCCATCCTGGACGACCTGCCGAAAGCCTTCGGCCTTGCGGAAGGTGAGCTGCAACGCCAGGACACCCCAGTCGTACCACAGCGCGTCATCCGTGAAGCCGTGGTCAACGCGCTCATGCACCGCAGTTATCGCAGCCATGCACCGGTGCAGATCATTCGCTACAGCAACCGGCTGGAAATCCGCAACCCGGGTTTTTCCCTCAAGTCGCCCGAGCATCTGGGCGAGCCGGGCTCACTACCGCGCAACCCCAAGATTGCCGCCGCGCTGTACGACACCCGCTTTGCCGAAACCAAGGGCAGTGGCGTGCGCGTCATGCGCGAGATGTGCGAGCAGGCGGGCCTAGCGCCACCCTTGTTCGAATCGGATCGCGGCCAGGAACAGTTCGTTGTACGCCTGTTCTTTCACCACTTCCTGGGGCCGGATGATCTGGCCTGGCTGGGTCGATTCAAGGACTTGCAACTGACGGAAGCCGAAGCCCGCGCCCTGGTTGTCGCCCGGGAAGTCGGCGCCATGGACAACGCTGCCTGGCGCGGCATCAACAAGGTCGACACCCTGGCCGCCAGCCAGGGCCTGAAGAAATTGCGCGACGCTGGCCTGTTTCAGCAAAATGGTCGCGGCTCGGCAACCTGGTACCAGCCGACCAGCAAGATGTTGGGAGATGACCAAGGCTTATCTAGTAACCCCGAGGCCTTATCTAGTAACCCCGAGGCCTTATCTAGTAACCCCAAGACCTTGCCTAGTAACCTTGACGCCGCCAGCGAAGCCGTACGGCGAAGCCTGCTGAATGAGTTACCGGGAGAGTTGGCAGCGCAGGTTGGCAGCATCGGGCAACGCCACCCGCCGGAGGAAGTACGCGAATTAGTTGTGAGCCTGTGTCGGCAACGTTCCTACCGCGCCGAAGAATTGGCAAGCCTTTTGATCCGAAACGTCGAAACTGTACGCCAGAACTACCTGCGCCCCCTATTGCGGGCGGATCGCCTTAGCATGACCCGCCCCGACGTCCCGAACGATCCCGAGCAGGCCTATCGGGCCGTGGAGGAAGAATGATATTCACGATGAGCCAGATCACCTCGGCAAAGGCGCTGGCCAACCAGATTCTCAGATTTTTGGGGGAGGTGACGCAGTGAGCAGCACCGACCCACGCCCACAGGTATGGGAGACCATCCCGCTACGCTATGTGTGCGAGTTGAATCCGTCGGTTGCTTTCGATGGACTTGATGAGGATGAAGACCTCACCTTTCTGCCCATGGAAAGGGTCAAGAGCGGCTACTTCATTCCGAACACGGACAAGTACTCGAAGTACGGTTCCTCCTACACCGCGTTCGAGGATGGCGATATTGTGCTGGCGAAGGTCACGCCGTGTTTTGAGAACGGCAACATTGCCATAGCCGAGCACCTTGTAGGAGGCAAAGGATTTGGAAGCTCTGAACTGTTCGTGATTCGCCCGACGACGGCCGAGCGCAGGTTTCTTTTCTACTACTTCCAGTCCACTACGTTCAAACAAGACGGCGAGGCATCGATGACAGGCGCTGGCGGCCTTAAGCGAGTGTCACCCGATGTCCTCCGCCAGCACCACTTGCCCTTCCCAAGCCAAGATACTCAGCGCTTCATTGCCAACTACCTCGACCGCGAAACAGCCCGCATCGATGGCCTGATCGCCGAGAAGGAACGCATGCTGGCGCTGCTGGAAGAAAAGCGTGCCGCCCTCATCAGCCGCGTCGTCACCCGCGGCCTCGATCCCAACGTCCCGCTCAAACCCTCCGGACTGGAATGGCTGGGCGAGATTCCGGCGCACTGGGAGGTTCAGCCAATCAAGTACTTGGCCGTCGTTGGCAATGGCTCAACTCCTTCGGTCGAGAACGCCGACTACTGGAACGACGAGGGCTACCCTTGGCTGAATAGCTCCGTCGTCAACGTGTCACCAGTCACGAGCGCAAGTCGATTCGTTACCGAAACGGCGCTTCGGGAATGCCATTTGCCCAAGATTCAACCGCCCGCCGTGCTAGTGGGCATCACTGGACAGGGAAAGACGCGGGGAATGGCTGCTGTGCTGGGCGTCGAGGCCACCATCAATCAGCATCTTGCGTTCATCAAGCCGCGCACCCAGGCGCTCGGCACAGATTATCTGTGCCACCTGCTGGGGCACGCCTACGCGTTTCTGCGAAGCGACAGTGACGGCGCGGGCAGCACGAAGGGCGCGATCACCTGTGAGCAACTGGCGAACATGAAGATTCCCGTCCCACCAAGGGGCGAGCAGATCAAAATCTGCGCCCGAATAGGGCAGGCACTCGATGTCTCGATGCCTGTCCGCTTAAAGATCCAGCGCTCACTTGATCTGCTGACTGAGCGCCGCACCGCCCTCATCACCGCCGCCGTCACCGGCCAAATCCCGCTGGAGGCGATGACGGCATGACTCACCAGCCTCTCAACCCCCTCGACATCCTCCTCCAGCTCGACTGGGCCGAGGGAGACGACCTGGAGTTGAAGTCCGCACAGGGCGGCCTGCCGAAGAGCCTGTGGGAGACCTACAGCGCCATGGCCAACAGTCATGGCGGGGTGATCCTGCTCGGGGTGGAGGACGATGGCCGGGTCAGCGGCGTCCGCGAACCGAAGAAACTGAAGAAAACCTTCTGGGATACGATCAACAATCGCGGCAAGGTGAATCTCAACCTGTGCAGCGATGCCGACCTGGCCGAAGTGAAGCACCCGGACGGGCTGATCCTGGCCATCCGCGTGCCGCAGGCGAGCCGCTATCAGCGCCCGGTCTTTCTCGGGCAGAACCCGCTGACCGGCACCTATCGACGCAACTACGAGGGCGACTACCGCTGCACCGAGCAGGAGGTCGGCCGCATGCTCTCCGACCGGGACGTGGAGCCTGCGGACAGCCGGATACTGGACCGGTTCGGGCTGGAGGATCTGGACCTGTCCAGCCTGCACCAGTACCGGCAGCGCATGGCCTCGCACAAGCCGACGCATCCCTGGCTGAGCGAAGACGATCTGGCGCTGCTGACCAAACTCGGTGGCTGGCGACGCGACCGCAAGACCGGCGTCGAAGGTCTTACCCTCGCCGGCCTGTTGATGTTTGGTCGCGATGAGTCGTTACGCGAGGCCGTGCCCGGCTATCACGTCGATTATCGGGAGCGGCTATCTCATGATCCCGCCGAGCGCTGGAGCGACCGGCTCACTGCCGACGGCACTTGGGCACCCAACCTGTTCCAGTTTTATCTGCGGGTTGCACAGCGCCTCGTCGCCGACCTGAAGCTGCCCTTTCAGCTTGGTGCCAACCTCTTTCGCAAGGGAGAAACCGAGGTTCACGAGGCGATTCGCGAAGCGCTGGTCAATGCCCTGATCCATGCCGACTACAGCGGCCAGGGCGGAATCGTGGTGGAGAAACTCCGCGATGGCTTCGAGTTCGCCAACCCCGGCAGTCTGCTGATTTCCTTCGACCAGTTGCTGCGCGGCAATGTCAGCGAGTGTCGCAACAAGTCGCTACAAACGATGTTCATGCTGATTGGCGTGGCAGAAAAGGCCGGCTCCGGTGTGGACAAGATGCGCCGGGGGTGGGCCTCGCAGCATTGGCGCTCGCCGCTGGTACATGAGCAGGTGCAACCGGATCGCGTCATCTGGCGCCTGCCGATGGTCAGCCTGATTCCCGACGAGTCGCGGGCACGGCTGAAAACGCTTTTCGGCCGCCAGTTCGAGCAGTTCAGCAAGCACGAAGTGCAGGCACTGGTCACTGCAGATACCGAAGGTACGGTGGACAACGCCCGTATGCGGCAAATCTGTAGCATGCACGCTGCGGACTTGACCCGGTTGCTACAGGGTTTGGTCGCCAAGGGCGCGCTGATCCAAGAGGGACAGGCACGCTGGAGTCGCTACCGGCTGCCCGCCCAGGGGGACTCCGAGCATGTGGGGGACCACTCCGAACATGTGGGGAGGCACTCCGAACATGTGGGGAGGCACTCCGAACATGTGGGGAGGCACTCCGAACATGTGGGGAGGCACTCCGAACATGTGGCAGGGATCCCCCTGGATAAGGCGGCCGACCCGACACGCGCCCCGGAATTGACAGCCATCGCGGCCCCCGCGCGACGGAAGAGAAATCTGCCCCCACCCGAAATGGAAAAAATTCTGCTAAACCTCTGCGAAAACCGCTGGTTGACGCGAAATCAACTGGCTGAGATCTTGACCCGTCACCCGGACGGGCTGCGCCAGCGTTTCCTGACCCCCATGGTGGAGCATGGCCTTCTTCGATTGCGCTATCCCGACAAGCCCAACCGGGCGGACCAGGCCTATACCACCGACAACTTAGTTAAAGAAAACGCCGTTTCTTTAACTAACGCCCCAGACAAGCAAAGGAAGACGCCATGAAGCCTGCTTCCGAAGCCGCCTTTGAGTCCGCCATCGAGGCGGCCTTGCTGGGCGACGGCTACGCGCGAGTCGATGCCAAGAGTTTCGACCGTGAGCGTGCCATCTTCCCTGACGAGGCGCTGACCTTCATCCGCACCACCCAGGGCAAGGTGTGGGAAAAGCTGGAAGCCCTGCACGGCGAACAAACCGGTGCGCGCGTGCTGGAATCGCTGTGCAAGTGGCTGGATACCCATGGCGCGCTGGCGACCCTGCGCCACGGCTTCAAATGCTTCGGGCGCACGCTGCGGATTGCCTTCTTCCGCCCCGCCCACGGTCTGAACCCGGAGCTGGAGGCGCGCTATCAGGCCAACCGGCTGGGGTTGACCCGTCAATTGCGCTACAGCCCGAGATCGGACAAATTCGCCGGGAACGAATTTGGACAGCCGAAGGCTGGCCCGGAGGGCGAACGGCAAGGACGGCGTTCGCAAAAGTCGCTGGACGTAGTGCTGTCGGTCAACGGCATTCCGGTGGTGACGCTGGAACTCAAGAACCCCCTGAGCGGCCAGACCGCCGCCAACGCCATCCACCAGTACCGCCACGATCGCGATCCGCGCGAGCCGATCTTCGTGTTCGCCAAACGCGCACTGGTGCATTTTGCGGTGGACACCGAAGTGGCGAACATGACCACGCGCCTGGCCGGTTCTTCCACCCACTTTCTGCCCTTCAACCGGGGCATGGACGGCGGCGCCGGCAACCCGCCCGATCGCGAAGGGCGCAACTACAAGACGGCCTACCTGTGGGAAGAGGTGCTGCAGCGCGACAGCCTGCTCGACCTGCTCGCCCGGTTCCTGCATCTCGATGTGGAAGAGAAGACCGGCGACGACGGCAAGAAACTGCGCAAGGAGAACCTGATCTTTCCGCGCTACCACCAGTTGCAAGCGGTGCGCCAGATGGTGGCTGCGGCCGCCAAAGAGGGCGTGGGACACAACTACCTGATCGAACACTCGGCCGGCAGCGGCAAGAGCAACACCATCGCCTGGCTGGCGCATCGCCTGTCCAGCCTGCACAACGAACGCGACGAGCGGCTGTTCGACAGCGTGGTGGTCATCACCGACCGCGTGGTGCTGGACCGCCAGTTGCAGAACACCATCTACCAGTTCGATCACCGCCAAGGCGTGGTGCAGAAGATCGACGAGGATTCGCGCCAGCTGGCCGAAGCGCTGGAAGCCGGCGTGCCGATCATCATCACCACGCTGCAGAAATTCCCGTTCGTGACCGGGCAACTGGCCAAGCTGAGCGAGGAGCGCGGCGAGGGCAGCAAAAGCCATCTGCCGACCCGCAAGTACGCGGTGATCATCGACGAGGCCCACAGCTCGCAGTCGGGCGAAACGGCGACGGAACTCAAGGGCGTGCTGGGTGGCGCCGAGTTGCGCAAGAAGGCGCAGGAGATGGCCGAGGAAGAAGGCGAAGTGGAGCTGGAGCGCCTGTTCCGTTCCATGGCCAAGCGCGGCCAGCAGCCGAACATGAGCTTCTTCGCTTTCACCGCCACGCCCAAGCACAAGACGCTGGCGATATTCGGCCGCAACGGCGAGCCCTTTCACCGCTACACCATGCGCCAGGCCATCGAAGAGGGCTTCATCGAAGATGTACTGAAAAACTACGTCACCTATAAGACCTACTACAAGCTGATCAAGAAAGCCGAGGATGATCCCAACGTCGAACGCAAGAAGGCGGCCAGGGCGCTGGCCCGTTTCATGCGCCTGCATCCGCACAATATCGGTCAGAAGACCGAGGTGATGGTGGAGCACTTTCAGCAGTTCACGCGGCACAAGATCGGCGGGCACGCCAAGGCGATGGTGGTGACCGGCTCGCGGCTGGAGGCGGTGCGCTACAAGCAGGAGTTCGACCGCTACATTCAGGAGAAGGGCTACCCCATCAAGAGCCTGGTCGCGTTCTCGGGCAGCGTGGAAGACGACAAGATTCCGGAGAAGTCATACACGGAAGTCGAGATGAATGGCGGCCTCAAGGAGAAGGAACTGCCCGATACCTTCGCCAAGCCGGAATACCGCGTGCTGCTGGTGGCCGAGAAATATCAGACCGGTTTCGACCAGCCGCTGCTGCATACCATGTACGTGGACAAGCGCCTGGCGGGCATCCAGGCCGTGCAGACCTTGTCGCGCCTGAACCGCACCCATCCGCTCAAGGACGACACCTTCGTGCTCGATTTCGTCAATGCGCCGGACGAGATCCAGGAGGCCTTCCGCCAGTACTACGACGGTTCGGTGATGGGCGAGGCGGTCGATCCCGACAGGCTCTACGCGGTCAGGGCCGAGCTCGATGCCTCGGGTGTCTATCTGCAAACCGAAGTTGACAGGTTCGCGCGCGTATTCTTTGCGCCGAAGCGCCGGCAGAGCCCCGGCGATCACAAGACAATGAACGCGATTCTGGATCAGGCGGTCGCGCGCTTCGTGCAGCTGCAAAACACGGAAGAAGAGGAAGCCGAGCTATGGCGCGGCAAGCTGCAGGCCTTCCGCAATCTCTACAGCTTCCTGAGCCAGGTAATCCCCTACCAGGACAGCGATCTGGAAAAGCTGTTCACTTACCTGCGTTACTTGGCGCTGAAGCTGCCCAAGCGCAAGAGCGGACCCGGCTACCAGTTCGACGAGGAGGTCGAACTCGACTACTACCGCCTGCAGAAGATCAGTGAAGGCTCGATCAGTCTCAATGAGGGTTACGCGAAGCCGCTGGACGGTCCCCGCGAGGTGGGTACCGGCCTGGTGCGGGAAGAGCAGGTTTCACTTTCGCGCCTGATCGACATCATCAACGAGCGCTTCGGCGGCGAACTCAATGAAGCGGATCAGTTGTTCTTCGATCAGATCGCCGAAGCCGCGGTCCGGAGTGAGTTGCTGCGCAAAGCGGCCCAGGTCAACCCGCTCGACAAGTTTCAGCTGGTGTTCCGGCAGGTGCTGGAATCGCTGTTCATCGAGCGAATGGAGCTGAACGAGGAGCTGTTCATCGACTACATGGGCAAGCCGGCGATGCAGGAACTGGTTTCCAGATGGATCGGAAGCCAGGTCTACGAGCGCCTGTCTGCCCCGGCGCAACCGGCAAAATGCACGATTATCAACGCTCTACCTTGATTGCCCGCCTGCCGACGGCTCGCCGGTGGTGAGCCGCCTTGCGACATCGGGCGGTTTTGGGCAGAGGCCTCAACAAGCTTCCCGCCGGCCAATCGACTTGTCTGGAAAGGCAAGGCTATGCCCGGCGTGGGGTCCCATCAGGGGGCGAATGTCTCGGGTACGGCGCGCTGGCGCGCCCGGGGCAGGCAACCGCGGCGTGGTGTCCGCTCAGCAAATCCGCGGCAACTGTTCGCCGCTGAGGCGCAGCAGCAGGCGTTCGGTGCCGTAGCGGGTGCGGACGTGGACCGGTGCCGCCGGCTGCGCCGTGCCGGTGACGCGGCCGATGCCGGCAGCGCCGGCGCCCAGCGGATGTTGCCGCAGCCGGGCCAGCGCCCGCTCCGCCTGATCGCCCGGCACAAGGGCGGCGAAGCGTCCTTCGTTGGCGACATGCAGGGGATCGAAGCCGAGGAGTTCACACACGCCGGCCACATCCTCGCGCACCGGGATCGACTCCTCGTCCAGCTGCATGCCGACGCCGGCCGTCTCGGCGATCTCGATCAGTGCGCTGGCCAGCCCGCCCCGGGTGAGATCGCGCAGGCAATGGACCTCGATGCCGCTATCGAGCAGGTCCAGCACCAGTCCCGAGAGGTCGGCGCAGTCGCTTTCGATGGCGGTTTCAAGGTCCAGCCCCTCGCGCCGGGCCATGATGGCGATGCCATGGCGGCCGAGGTCGCCGCTCACCAGGATCGCATCGCCGGCCCGCACGGCCGCCGGCTGGATGGCCGGCCGGCCGGGTTCGATCAGCCCGATGCCGGCGGTGTTGATGAACAGTCCATCGCCACGACCGCGTTCCACCACCTTGGTGTCGCCGGTGACGATCGCCACCCCGGCCGTCCTCGCGGTTGCGGCCATCGAGCGCAGGATCTGTTCCAGATCACCGACCGGCAAGCCTTCCTCGATGATCAGCGCCGCGCTGAGCCAGAGCGGTCTGGCGCCGGCCATGGCCAGGTCGTTGAGCGTGCCGCACACCGCCAGCTTGCCGATGTCGCCGCCCGGAAAGAACAGCGGCTTGACCACATAGGAATCGGTGGTGAAGGCGATCCGTTGCCCGCCACAGTCGATCACGGCGCTGTCGTGCCGGGCGGACAGGGCGGGATTGTCGAAGACCGGCTGCACCAGCCGGTCGAGCAGCTGCTGCATCAGCTGCCCGCCGCCGCCATGCGCCATGAGGATGCGCTCGTACTGGCCGAGCGGCGCCGGGCAGCTCAGGTCCATGTCGGCGCTCACGGGTTCTGCGTCGTCCGGGGCGGGATGTAGATGGTCTGGATGCGCTCCCGGCCGGGTTGACGGGGCGGCTTGGCAGGCGTGGCCGATGCGGCTGGCGGGCTGGACGCGGGTGCGGGCGCGCTGGCTGGTGACGCGGGGGCGGTTCCGCTGGCACTGGCCGTGGGCGCCGGCGGCTGGCCGGCGCTGGGGAAGCCGCGCAGCCTCAGGCATTCGCGTACCGCGGCCTGGGTCGGCGGCCGCATGGTTTTCGCGCCGCTGGCCGACACGGTGGCCGTGCCCTGCTGCGGGCACTTGCGCAGCGCCACCAGCAGCGGATCGGTTTTGGCATCCTGCTGGTAGCCCAGCTGGTTCATGCAGCGGAGATAGCTCTCGGCGTCGATACTGGCGGCCGGGTCGGCCCCGGGCGCGATGGTTCTGGCCGGATGCCTGGCCCGGCACAGCTGGGCATCTTGGTAATACGGCGTCGTCTTCTGATTGGCCGCTTCGGTGGGGGAGTTGGCGGCGCAGCCGGTTTGCAGCAGCAGCCAGGCCCAGATCAGCGGAGCGCTGCGGGGCCGCGAAAACCGGCACGGACCGGTCCGGGGGCGAGAGGTATCGGTGACAGGGTACATGGCTTGCGTTCTCCGATGGGCTGGCGGCGGCCAGCCGGGGTGCGGGTTTGCGCCGCGTCAGGCCGCGGCGGGGCGGGCGTTCGGGCGATAGCGGTAGTATGCCGCGCAGGCGCCCTCGGCGGACACCATGGTCGCGCCCAGCGGATGCTCCGGCGTGCAGCGGACGCCGAAGGCCGGGCAGCGATCGGGCTTGATGGCTCCCTGCAGGACCCGGCCGCTCTGGCATTCGGTGGTCTCCGTCGCCAGCGGGACACCCGGCGCGAAGCGCCGTGCGGCGTCGATGTCGGCGAACGCCGGGCGCAGTCCCAGCCCGCCGGCCGGGATCGGCCCCAGGCCGCGCCAGTCGCGATCGACCACCTCGAACACCGCTTCCATGCGCCCGCGGGCCACCGGGTTGCCCGCGCGCCTGACCATGCGCCGGTACTGGTTGGCAACGCCCGCCTCGCCGCGCTCCAGCATCTCCAGGCAACGGTGGATGCCGGCCAGCAGGTCCACCGGCTCGAAGCCGGTCACGACGACGGGGATGCGGTGGCGTGCGGCGACAGGTTCATACTCGTCCGTGCCCATCACCGTGCAGACATGCCCCGCGGCCAGGAAGCCGTCGATGCGGCAGGCCGGCGCGGCCAGCAGGGCTTCCATGGCCGGCGGCACGCGCACATGGCTGACCAGCAGGGAGAAGTTGTCGAGGCCCTCTTGCCGCGCCTGCCAGGCTGCCTGCGCGGTGGCCGGGGCGGTGGTTTCGAAGCCGACGGCGAAGAAGACCACCTGCTGCCCGGGATGCTCCCGCGCCACCTGCAGGGCATCCAGCGGCGAGTACAGCCCGCGCACCGTGCCGCCCTCGGCGCGGGCGCCCAGCAGGTCGCCCCGCGATCCCGGCACCCGCAGCATGTCGCCGAAGGAGCAGAGGATCGCACCCGGCGTGCGGGCGATGGCGATGGCCTGATCGATGGCGGCCGTGGGGGTCACGCAGACCGGGCAGCCGGGTCCGTGGATCAGTTCCACGCCGGGCGGCAGCAGGCGATCGATGCCGTAGCGCAGGATGGCATGGGTCTGGCCGCCGCAGACTTCCATCAGCGTCCACGGCCGGGTACACAGCCGGGCGATGGCGTCCGCGAGCGCCGCCACCAGCTCCCGCGCCCGGTACTCGTGCTGGTGCTTCATGCCCGGCTCACGCCTGCTCCAGGGCCCCCAGGGCGGCGAATTCCGCCAGCGCCTCGCGGGCCTCGTCCTCGTCCAGCCGGGAAATGGCGCAGCCGGCATGGACGATGACGTAGTCGCCGACCGCCGCCTCGGGTGTGAAGGCCAGGCTGACCTCCTTGAGCGCGCCGCCGAAACTGACCCGTCCCCGCGGTTCGCCCGCCCCGGGCTCCGACAGGCTGATGATTTGACCCGGTACCGCGAGACACATGCGCAACCTCAGGAAAACGTTTGGGAAAACGGCGGCGCACGGCGGGCCCGCACCGGGCCGCCATCACGCCTGAAGGGCTACAATAGCGGGATTTTGGGCGGCGTGAAACTCGCGACATGAAAGTCCTGCATTGCTCATGGATACCCGAGCACGGGGACGGCTTCATTCAGGCCGGCGACTTCTGGGTCTGGGTGGAGGACCAGACGCTGCGCGGCGCGTCCCGGGAAACGGGAGTGCACCCGCGCCATCTGCCCAAGAGCGAGCTGATCGCCTTTCTCGAGGGCACGCTGGAACTGTCCGTGTCCGCCTATGAGCGACGCTTTCATTTCCTCCCGCAAACCCTGGCCCTGCCGACGGTCGACGGCTTGCCGCTGCCGGCGCCGGAGTTCGAGCACGGCCTGGACGAGGCCCTGCCGCCCGCGCCCCTCTCGCCCTGGCGGGTGGACGCCTACCGCCAGGTGCGGCCGGTGCCGCAGCTGGGCGAACTGCGCTTCCTGGCCTTCTGCCGGACGCCGGAGACGCGGCCCGGCAGTGATCTGCTGTTCTGGCATTACTTTACCCAGTCGGCCAAGGCGGTGATCCTGCGCGACCGCTACATTCCCCGGCTGGTCTACCGGGAAACCCCGGCCGGCGGCTACGAGCTGCACGGTGGCTGGGAAATCGTGGCCGACGAGTTCGAGCAGCTGATCCGCGAGGCGGTGCAGCTGATGCCGGACGCCTGCGCCACGCTGGGCGGGTGCTGCTACGAGAAGACCAGCCTGCTGCGGCACTGCGCCGAGGTGCTGGTGCAGCGCATCGTCGGTCAGGCCTCGGCTTCGGCCAAGATCGACCGCCGCATCCGCGGCACCCTGGTCGATGCCGCCCGGCAGGAATTGCAGTCGCGGGTGCCCTGGAAGAGCCGCGAGGGCCTGCCGGTCTACCAGGCCTGGCTGGCCTGGCGCCGCAAGCTGGTCGGCCAGCGCGGCGAGGCGCCCTTCAGCCTGCTGTTCCAGCTGCGCGAAGCGGAGACCGAGCAGGCGTCCTGGCGCCTGGACATGCTGGTGGCGCCGCGCCAGGACCCGTCCCTGCAGATTACCCTGGCGCAGTACTGGGCGCTGGACGAGCGGGCGCGGGGCTTCTTCGCCACCCGCTGCGGCGAGGACTTCGAGCAGCGGCTGCTGCTGGCCATGGGGCAGGCGGCGCGCATCTATCCACCCTTGTGGGAAGGGCTGGACGAGGCCCAGCCCTCCGGCATCGACCTCGGTCTCGAGGAGGCTTTTGGCTTCCTGCAGCGGGATGCCTGGGTTCTGGAGGATGCCGGCTTCATCGTGCTGGTACCGGCCTGGTGGACGCCGCAGGGGCGCCGCCGGGCCAAGATCCGGCTGCAGGCCGGCGGCCGCTCGCTGTCCGGCGCGGATCGCCGCAACAGCCTGGATCTCCAGAATCTTATGGCCTATCGCTACGATCTGGCCCTCGGCGACGAGACCGTGGACGAGGCGGAATGGGCCGGCCTGGTGGAAAGCAAGTCGCCGCTGGTGCGGTTCCGCGGCCGCTGGCTGGCGCTGGACCGGGAGAAGATGCGCGAGATGCTGGAGTTCTGGCGCCGCCACCGCGACGACGAAACCGGTATGAGCCTGCCGGAGCTGATGCGCAAGTCGGCCGAGGATGCCGATTTCTTCGAGATCGATCCCCGCCACGCCCTGGCCGAGATGCTGGGCAAGCTGCGCGATCACAGCCGCCTGGAACCGGCCGACAACCCGCCGGGCCTCGCGGCGCAGCTGCGCGACTACCAGAAGCGCGGCCTGGCCTGGGTGGCCTTCCTCGAAAGCCTGGGCCTGAACGGCTGTCTGGCCGACGACATGGGCCTTGGCAAGACCGTGCAGGTACTGGCCCGGCTGGTGCAGGAACGGGCGCCGGGCCATGGTCTGGCGCCGACCCTGCTGGTCGCGCCGACCTCGGTCATCGGCAACTGGCACAAGGAGATCGAACGCTTTGCCCCCGGCCTGCGGGCCTTCATCCACCACGGCACGGTGCGGGTGCGCGATGCCGAGGCCTTCGCCAGCGCCTGCCTGGCCAGCGATGTCGTCATCACGTCCTACGCCCTGGCGCGGCGCGACGAGAAGATCCTCTCCACCATCCGCTGGCGGCGGGTGGTGCTGGACGAGGCGCAGAACATCAAGAATCCGGCCTCGGCGCAGAGCAAGGCGGTGCTCAAGCTCGGCGCCGAGCACCGCCTGGCGCTGACCGGCACGCCGGTGGAAAACCGCCTGCTGGATCTCTGGTCGATCTTCAATTTCCTCAATCCCGGCTATCTCGGCAAGCAGTCGCAGTTCCGCCAGCGCTACGAGCTGCCGATCCAGCGCGACAACGACCCGCGCCGCGCCGAGATGCTCAAGCGCCTGATCGAGCCGTTCGTGCTGCGCCGGGTCAAGACCGATCCCGACATCATCCGCGACCTGCCCGATAAGCTGGAGAACCGCCAGTTCTGCAACCTCGGCAAGGAGCAGGCGTCGCTGTACGAGGCCGTGGTCCGCGATGTCGAGCAGCGTCTCGGCGCCGCCGACGGCATCAATCGGCAGGGGCTGATCCTCTCGACGCTGACCCGGCTCAAGCAGATCTGCAACCACCCCGCCCAGTTCCTGCACGATGGCAGTGTCTTCGCCAGCGACCGCTCGCCCAAGTTGGCGCGGCTGTGCGACATGCTCGGCGACGTCATCGCCGAGGGCGAGAGCGCGCTGGTCTTCACCCAGTTCGCCGAGGTCGGCGGCCAGCTGGAAAGGCATCTGCGCGAACAGCTCGATTGCCCGGTGTTCTACCTGCATGGCGCGGTGCCGGCGGCCAGGCGCGAGCGCATGATCGCCGAGTTCCAGGACCCCGAGACCGGTCCCGGCGTGTTCCTGCTGTCGCTGCGCGCCGGCGGCGTCGGCATCACCCTGACCAAGGCCAACCATGTGTTCCACTTCGACCGCTGGTGGAATCCGGCGGTGGAGGATCAGGCCACCGACCGCGCCTTCCGCATCGGCCAGCGCAAGAACGTTTTCGTGCACAAGTTCATCACCCTGGGCAC
This sequence comes from Methyloparacoccus murrellii, assembly GCF_054657115.1. Taxonomy (NCBI): domain Bacteria; kingdom Pseudomonadati; phylum Pseudomonadota; class Gammaproteobacteria; order Methylococcales; family Methylococcaceae; genus Methyloparacoccus; species Methyloparacoccus murrellii. The sequence continues at coordinate 40,947 of NZ_BAAHXD010000005.1, forward strand.
GCTGGAGGAGCGCATCGACAAGCTGATCGAGGAAAAGAAGCAGGTGGCCTCGCTGATCGTCGGCAACGACGAATCCTGGCTCACCCAGCTCGACAACGAGACCTTCAAGCAGCTGATCGCCCTGAACCGGATGGAGGTGCTGGAGTGAGGTGGCGATGCGGTGGTGCCGGCAGTTGCCATGCGCGGTGGCGGCGTGGATGATGGCATCCCGGGCCGGACAGCCGGCCTTCGCGGCGTCGGCATGGCCGTAGTGCCGCCCGTTCGTGTGGCCGACTCCGGGGGCTCCCTCATGTTTGTCGACATCCCGCCGATCGCCGCGCAGCCGTGCCGCCACGGCGCCGGCATGAAAACCGCCCCGGGCGTTGCCGGGGTGACGGCATGAACCAGCTGCTCGCCATCGCCATCGGCGGTTCGCTGGGCGCGGTCGCCCGGTTTCTGGCCGCCAACGGCATCTATGCCTGGCTGGGTCGGGGCTTTCCGCTCGGCACCCTGTTCGTCAATGTTGCCGGCTCGTTCCTGATGGGCCTCCTGGCCGAACTGATGCTGCAACGCTTCCCGGTGGCGGCAGAGGTCCGGGCCGCGGTGCTGGTCGGCTTCCTCGGCGCCTTCACCACCTTCTCGACCTTTGCGCTGGAGAGCCTCCACCTGATCAACCAGGGCGGCTATCTCAAGGCCATCCTCAATCTCGTGCTCAGCCCGCTGCTCTGCGTGCTGGCGGTGTGGATCGGCATCGTCTGGGCGCGGACCCTGTTCACCGGCATGTCGCCGGCCTGGACGGCCCAGGGCTTGGCCTGGCTGGGGCTGCTGCTCGGGGGCGGCGTGCTGTTCGCGCTGGCCCTGCTCGCCACCCTGGCCTTCCACCATTTCGGCTGGCCGCCGACCGGTCGCGCGGTCATGCTGATCCTGCTGCTCGGTCTGGCCACGGTGGCCGCGACCCTGTGGATGGCGCTGCGGCTCGGCGACGTGCCTCTGGAGCTGGGCGGACTCTTTTCCATTTTCATGCTCAATGGCCTCGCTGCCGCGACACTGCTGTGGCTGGCCTCGCAACTGGGTAACTGGCTATGGCAACTCACGCCGTCACGGTAGCGCGGATCTACCTCCGCGAGGGCGAGCATCGGCTCGCCAAGGTGCTGGACTTTCTCCACGCTCAGGAAAAGGTGGCCGGGGTCACCGTGCTGCGCGGCATCGCCGGCTTCGGCCCGGACGGGCGCCTGCACACCGCCTCGCTGGTGGACCTGTCGCTGGATCTGCCGCTGATCGTCGAGTTCTACGATGAACCGGAGCGGGTCGCCGCGATCCTGGGCCGGCTGGAGGACATCATTCCCCTGCCGCATGTCATCAGCTGGCAGGCCACGCTCCACCGGCATGGCGGCTGAGGCTCAGGCGACGCCCGCCCCGGCCCGTGGTCTGTCGCGGATGATCTGTTCCACCACGGCCGCGTCGGCGAGGGTGGAGATGTCGCCCAGCTGGTCGATCTCGTCCGCCGCGATCTTGCGCAGGATGCGGCGCATGATCTTGCCGGAACGGGTTTTCGGCAGGGCCGGCGTCCACTGGATGACGCCCGGCGCGGCGATGGCGCCGATCTCGTGCCGGACCAGCTCGATCAGGTCGTGGCGCAGGCCCTCGCCCGGCGCGGCATCGGCGGTCAGGGTGACGTAGGCGTAGATGCCCTGTCCCTTGATCGGGTGCGGATAGCCGACCACGGCGGCCTCCGCCACCTGCGGGTGCAGGACCAGGGCGCTTTCGATCTCCGCCGTGCCCAGCCGGTGGCCGGCGATGTTGATGACGTCGTCGACCCGCCCGGTGATCCAGTAGTAGCCGTCCTCGTCCCGCCGCGCGCCGTCGCCGGTGAAGTAGTAGCCGGGGTAGGGGGCGAAGTAGGTGTCGAAGAAGCGCTGCGGATCGCCATGGACCGTCCGCGCCTGGCCGGGCCAGGAGGCCGTCAGCACCAGCACGCCCTCGCCGGGCCCCTCCACCGGGTTGCCTGCCTCGTCCAGCAGCGCGGGCCGCACGCCGAAGAACGGCAGGGCCGCGGAGCCGGGCTTGAGGTCGGTGACGCCGGCCAGCGGCGTGATCATGATGCCGCCGGTTTCGGTTTGCCACCAGGTGTCGACGATGGGGCAGCGCGAGTCGCCGATGACGTGGTAGTACCAGGCCCAGGCTTCCGGGTTGATCGGTTCGCCCACCGAGCCAAGCAGGCGCAGGCTGCCGATGTCGGCCGTGTGCACCCAGCGGTTGCCGAGGCCCATCAGGGCGCGGATGGCGGTCGGTGCGGTGTAGAACAGATGGACCCGGTACTTCTCGATCACCCGCCAGAAGCGGCTGGCATCCGGCCAGGTCGGCACGCCTTCGAACATCAGCGTGGTGGCGCCGTTGCAGAGCGGCCCGTAAACCACGTAGCTGTGTCCGGTGACCCAGCCCAGATCGGCCGTGCACCAGTAGATCTCGCCGTCGTGATAGTCGAACACGTAGCGGTGGGTGACGGCGGTGTACAGCAGGTAGCCGCCGGTGCTGTGCAGCACGCCCTTGGGCTGGCCGGTGGAGCCGGAGGTGTAGAGGATGAACAGCGGGTCCTCGGCATCCATCGATTCCGGCGGGCACACCGGGTCGGCAGCCTCGACCAGCGCATGGTAGTCGTGGTCGCGGCCTGCCATCCAGCCGGTTTCCGCGCCGGTGTGCCGCACCACTATGACGCTCCCGACGTCGGGACAGGCGCTCAGGGCCTCGTCCACGTTCTGTTTCAGCGGCACGCGCCGGCCGCCGCGGCGGCCCTCGTCGGCGGTGACCACATGCCGGCAGCCGGCGTCGAGGATGCGGTCCTTCAGCGCCTCGGCGGAGAAGCCGCCGAACACCACGCTGTGCACGGCGCCGATGCGGGCGCAGGCCAGCATGGCCACGGCGCCCTCGGGAATCATCGGCAGGTACAGGCACACCCGGTCGCCGCGCCGCACGCCCTGCGCCTTCAGCACGTTGGCGAAGCGGCAGACCTGCTCGTGCAGTTCGCGATAGGTCAGCCGGCGCTGCTGGTCCGGTTCGTCGCCTTCCCAGAGCAGGGCGACCTGGTCGCCGCGCTCGGCCAGGTGGCGGTCCAGGCAGTTGACGCTGGCATTCAGTCGCCCGCCCTGGAACCACGCGATCCGGGCGGTCCTGAAATCCCACTGGCTGACCCGATCCCAGGGGTAGTCCCAGTGCAGGAATTCGCCGGCCAGATCGGCCCAGAATCCGTCCGGGTCGGCCAGCGAGCGCGCATACAGCGCCTGATAGCGCTCGGCCGTGATCAGCGCGCCGGCCTCGGCGTCTCTGGACACCGGATAGACCGGTTCGTGGGTGGGCTGCACCGGGTTGAACGAACCCGCCGTCATGGCAATCTGCCGGTCCAGTCCGGCAATCTTGAATACCTTCTTCAGCAGCGGACTGACGTTGATCATGCGGATGCGGCCGCTGCCGACCGTTTTCGCCGCCAGGATGCACAGCCGCAGGAAGGCGGAGGCGACGAACGCGACGTCCTCCATGTCCAGCACCACCGCCTTGCCGGCCGCCGTGATGCGGTCGAGCAGCGGCTGGTGAAGCTCGGCGCAGACGGTGCTGTCGAGACGCCCGGCGAGGCGCACCACCAGGGTGGTGTCATGTTCGACGATGTCCAGGGGCGGAAGGTGGTCGGCGGTGGCGGTCATGCGCGGGCTCCGGGTCGCAGGCGGGATGGCGTAATGGTGAGCGCGGATTTTTACACGGCGCGGGCCGGGGCGTAACCGGCGGCTGGCATGCAGGGCCCCGCGCGGGCGAGGATGCGCGCCCCGCCCAGCTGTCCGGATTGCAGTGCTGCCAGCAACTCGGCATACCAGCGCGTGACGAAGCCATGGGCCTCCGCGCCTGCCAGCGCCAGCATCCCGGCTTTCCGGTCGTGGAAGCGTTGCAGCAGGTTCGCGTACCAGCGGATGAAGTGCGGCGTCCAGTCCTCCAGGCTCTCCAGCTGCCAGCCCGCCGCCGCCAGAACCCCGGCCAGCTTCGCGGGCACCAGCGGCTGGCCGATTTCCGTGCCGAGCCCGGGCGGCAGCGGGGCGGCAAGCGGGCGCGTGTATTCGACCATCAGCAGCCTGCCGCCGGGCCGGCAGACCTGGCGCATCTGCCGCAGGGCGGCCGGCTGGTCGGCAAAGGCATACAGGCCGGTGAACAGGTAGACGAGGTCGAAGGGCGGGAGCCCCAGCGTATCCAGCCGGGTGGCGTCGCCGGCCAGGAAGTGCACCGACGGATAGCGCTGGCGGGCGAAGGCGATGGATTGGGCATCGAGATCGACGCCGGTGACCGTGCCCCAGCCCCGTGCCTGGAACTAGGCGGCGGTGCCCCCGCGGCCGCAGCCCACGTCCAGCAGGCGATGGCTGTCCTGGCGCGCGAGCCCGGCGCAGGCGAGCCGGATGGTTTCCGCCTCTCCCGGATGGGCGTAGTCGCCGTCCCGGGCCAGGGCCAGGAGCGCCTTGCCCTGGGGTGAATTCAATGAAAAGGCGGTCATGCCGGCGGCGACGCCTGAAGGCGCGGTGGGCGCCCGCCAGACATCATGAAGCGCCTAGCGCCGCTGGGCGAACAGCCAGCGCCAGAGCGCCGGCTCCTGATAGGCGACATCCCAGGCATCGTGGCCGACATCCGGATATTCCGTGTGCCGGGGCGGGTGGCCGCAGGCCGTCAGCGCCGCCGCCATGCCGCGGGTGAAGCCCGGGTGCACCACCTCGTCGAGGGCGCCGTGAAAGGCCCACACCGGTGTCGGCACGATGGCTTCGGCCCGGGCCAGGTAGATCGCCTGGTTCTCTCCCGAATCGGGGCTGCCGCTGGCGGCGGCGGGGTAATGGACGCCGCCGCAGACCGGCACCAGCGCGGCGAAGACGTCTCGGTGGCGGGCGCCCAGATACCAGACACCGGTGCCGCCCATGGACAGGCCGGTCAGATAGCGCCGCGCCGGATCCACGGTTTCCTCGCGGCAGGTTTTCTCCAGGCAGGCCATGGCCAGTGCGGCCATGTCAGGCCGGCTCCAGCAGCGGCCGCCGCTGATCTGGGGAAACACGGCCAGGCAGGGAAACCGGTCGGGATGCCGGCGTATCGCCGCGCCCAGACCGATCTGGGTGGGCAGGATGCCGTCACGACCGCGCTCGCCGGCGCCGTGCAGGAACAGGATCACCGGCCAGCCGGCCGCCGGCGGCTCGCCACGCGGACGAAACAGCTGGTAACGGTACAGGCGCTCGTCCAGGAGCAGGCTGCGGTCGAGAAAGCCGGTCTCGCTCATCGGGTCGCCAGTCTCAGTGATCCAGCCCGAGCCGGGCCAGCCGGCCCGGTGCCCCGCGAGTTCCCGGTACCGGCCGCGGCCGGTCGGCGGCCGCCCGCAGGTCGTGCGTCGGCACATCCAGGGTGGGTTCCGCGCCCAGCCAGGGCTCCTCGCTGGCCGATGGCGGCGCCGGTTTCTTGGGCAGCAGGAAGGGCGTCGCCGCCAGCGGCAGCAGCATCAGCACCAGTGCCAGCGGGCGCAGGCATGCGCGCCGGAAGGTATCCAGATCGAAGAAGCTGCCCGCCAGTCTGGCGGGCTGCATCCGGGCCGGGTGTTTCCAGGGTTTTCCGTCCAGCCAGGCCAGCAGCTGGCCCAGGCCCAGCAGCAGGGCCAGGCCACCGACATTGACAGCCAGCAGTGGCAGCCAGCTATGGCCGGTCTGGTCGAGCAGCATGCCGCCCATGCGCGACAGCAGCAGACCCAGCGCGAAGATGGCGAGGGACTGCTGTCCCAGCATCCGAATCTGCCTGGCCAGGGGGCGCTCCAGCCAGGCCCCGGAGCGGGCCAGCCACGAGGCGACCAGATAGCCCAGCGCCGCGAAGTGCAGCAGGCGCAGGGGGCCAAGGCGGGTTTTGTCGTACCAGGGCTCAATCAGTTCGTGCAGTCCGGCCATCCAGGCGAACGGCCGCAGCAGGGCTTCGTGGGCAAACGGCGCCGCTAGCAGCACCAGCGCCAGGCTCAGCCGCAGCGGCCAGCGCTGTCGCAGGCGGATGCGGATCCAGCCGGCGCCCAGCAGGTAGCCGCCGAAGAACACCAGTTGCCAGGCGAAGGGGTTGAAGAACCAGCCACGGGTGGTGGCTGGCTCCGCCGACAGTTCCAGGTTGAAGCGGTAGGTGGCGAGATATAGGGCAAGCGAGGCGGCCACGGCCAGCGCGCGGCTGAGTTCCGACAGCGCCCAGAACACCGGCGTCCACAGCAGCAGCACCAGGTACATCGGCAGGATGTCGATGCCGTTGGGCAGGTAGCGCAGCGTCACCAGCGCTGGCAGCGCCTCGTGCGTCTGCTCGAAGAAGAAGCGGATGTTGAGCTGCTGGATGTAGTCGTGCGGCGGGAACAGGGCATTGCCGATCAGGCAGCTCAGCGCCAGCGCGCCGAACAGTCCCAGGTGTGCGGCATAGATCTGCACGCAGCGTTGCAGTACCCGGGCCGTGCCCGGCCACAGCCCGGAGCGCGCGAAGGCCTGCCCGAACACCCGGGCCGACACGAAGCCCGAGCAGAACACGAACACCTCGGCGGCATCGCTCCAGCCGTAGCGCGACAGGGTGAAGAACTGGCCCGCATTGTTCGGCATGTGATTGACGAAGATCACCAGCAGCGCCAGGCCGCGGATGAAGTCCAGCCGGATGTCGCGGGGCGGTGAGGGGGGCGGGAGACTCATGATCGGCGATCACCTGCTCGGGAGGATTTGGGTATGCTAGCCGGGCCTCCGGGCGGGTTTCCCGATCCTCCGGCGCCTGGCCCAACCGGGGCCGGCAGCCGCGCATGGTAGCGCCGAAACCTTACATGAACCTTTCATAACCGCGTGCATGAAAATACTTTTGGTCGAAGATGACGCGGCCCTCGCCGACGGCTTGCAGCACAGCCTGGCCGAGATCGGCTTCGACGTCACGCTGGCAACCACCTTCAGCTTTGCCGACAGCGCGCTCCGCACCCAGGCCTACGACCTGATGATTCTCGACCTGGGATTGCCGGACGGCGATGGCCGCGACCTGCTGAGCCAGCTGCGCCAGCGCCGCTCGACCCTGCCGGTGTTGATCCTGACCGCCCGCGATGGCCTCAACGACCGCATCGGCGGCTTGCAGCTGGGGGCCGACGACTACATGATCAAACCCTTCGAGCTGCGCGAGCTGGAGGCGCGGGTACAGGCCCTCTTGCGGCGCAGCCTCGGCGGCCATGGGCGGACGCTGGCTTTGGGGCCGCTGCGGCTGGACAGCTTCCAGCACCAATTCCACCTGCAGGAGGCGCCGCTGCTGCTGCCCTCGCGCGAGCATGGCGTGCTGGAGGCGCTGATGCTGCAAGCGGGCCGCGTGGTCAGCAAGGAACGCATCGCCCAGCGGCTGGCGGTGGGCGCCGGCGAGCTGGCCGACAACGCCATCGAGGTCTACGTCCACCGCCTGCGCCGGCGGCTGTCCCCGGCGGGCATCCGCATCCGCACCCTGCGCGGCCTCGGCTATCTGCTCGAACTGGACGGCGATGCGGCGTCGCGCGCAGAGTCTTAGGACGCAGCTGCTGCTGCGGCTCAGCGGGCCGCTGCTGCTGGTTGTGCTGCTGGATGTCGCCGTGTCCTATTTCGTGGCGCTGCACTATGCCAACCTGGCCTACGACCGCTGGCTGCTGGATTCCGCCCGCTCGCTGGCGCAGCAGGTCAAGAGCTACAGGGACCGCATCACCTTCGAGTTGCCGCCGATCGCCGTCGAGGTGTTCCGCTGGGACGCCATGGACAAGACTTTCTTCAAGATCGAATCGCGCGCCAGCGGTTTCATGGCCGGCGACCGCGCCCTGCCCAGCCCGGATCTCCGCGAGCTGATGCCGGAGGAGCCCTATTTCAGCGACCGCCTGATGCAGGGCGAGGAGGTCCGCGTGGTTTCGGTCGTCGCCATGCCCGGTGTCAGCGGCGCGGAAGTGGTGGTGTCGGTGGCCGAGACCCTGCACAAGCGGCGCGGCATGCTGGAGGAGATGCTGCTGGCCGTGGTGTTGCCGCAGTTGCTGCTGGTCTGCATCACCGTGTTCCATGTCTGGACCAGCGTCAGGCTGGGGCTGCGGCCGCTGGCGGACCTGTCGCGACTGATCGACAGCCGTTCCGCCCGCGACCTGACGCCGATTCCCGATGCCGACGTGCCGCTGGAGGTGCGCTCGCTCACGCATCGGCTCAACGCCCTGCTGGAACGGCTCGGCGGCGCCCTCGCCAGTCAGCAGCGCTTCATCGAGAACGCCGCGCACCAGTTGCGTACGCCGCTGGCGGGGCTGAAGCTGCAAGCGGAGCGCGCCGCGCGGGCGCGCGACATGGCCACCCTGCAACCGGCGCTGGAGCATATCCAGCACGCCGCCGACCGGGTCGCGCATCTGGGCTCGCAGCTGCTGGCGCTGGCGCATTCCGAATTCGCCCGCCAGGCCCAGCGCGAGCCTACCCGGCTGGACATGGCGGCCCTGGCTCGGGAGGTCTGCCTGGAATGGGTGCCGCGGGCGCTGGAACGGGGCATGGAACTGGCCCTCGAGGCGCCCGACGGTCCGGTCGAGGTCAACGGCGACGCCCTGCTTCTGCGCGAGTTGCTCGGCAACCTGCTGGACAACGCCCTGCGCTATGGTGGCGGCCGGGGCGCCATCGAGGTATCGGTGACGGCAGCGGTCGCCGGTCCCGTACTCGGCATCGCCGACGCCGGGCCCGGTATCCCGCCCAGCGAGGCCGGCCGGGTTACCGAGCGCTTCTACCGCATTCCCGGCAGCCCCGGCGACGGCTGCGGTCTGGGTCTGGCGATCGTCAAGGAGATTGCCGACCGCCATCGCGCCGAACTGGCCATCGGTACCGGCCCCCGCGGCGGGGCATGCATCGCCGTTCGCTTCCCCGCCCCGGCCTCGGTCCCGGCGGCCGGCCAACCGATCGTGGCCGAAGCCTGAGCCGTATCGGCCGGCCGCTGCGGGTGCCACAGGCGGCGCAGCCGGGCAACTGGAGTCAGAAGCTGCCGGCGTTGATGAGGAAATGCGCGCCGATGGCGCTGGCGTAACCCAGCAGGATGGCCGGCGCCCAGCGGAGGTGGGTGAGGAAGGTGTAGGCACCCTTGGCCTGGCCCATCAGCGCCACCCCGGCCGCCGAGCCGACCGACAGCAGGCTGCCGCCGACGCCGGCGGTCAGGGTCACCAGCAGCCATTGACCATGCGACATGTCCGGATTCATGGAGAGGATGGCGTACACCACCGGGATGTTGTCCACCAGCGCCGAAACCAGGCCAACCAGGATGTTGGCGCCGGTGGCGCCGAGATCCCCGTAGAGAAACTGCGAGGCCAGCGTCAGATAGCCGATGAAGTTGAGGCCGCCGACGCAGAGCACGATGCCGTAGAAGAACAGCAGCGTGTCCCATTCCATCGAGGCCAGCTGGTGAAAGACGTCGAAGCGTGGCGCGCGCTCGCCGGCTTTCTCCGTGGTCGTCGTCTCCAGTTCCGGGTGATGCGCGGTGTCGCCCAGGCTGACCGGCATGTCCGTGCCCTCCTGGTGCGTCAGCTGCATGAAATAGGAGAAGAATTGCAGGTAGGTGAAGCCGGCCATCATGCCGATCGCCGCCGGCAGGCTCAGATAGTTCTCGAACAGCACGGCGGTCAGGATGGTCAGCAGGAACAGCAGCACGATGCGTCGCGCGCCCCGTTCCAGGGTCACCGGGGTGTCCAGGGGCGCCGGCCGTCGCCTGGGAACGGCGAAGTGCATCAGCGCGGCCGGGATGAGGAAGTTCAGCAGCGACGGAATGAAAAGGGCGAAGAAGGCCCAGAAGTCCAGGATGCCCTTCTGCCAGACCATCAGGGTCGTGATGTCGCCGAACGGGCAGAAGGCGCCGCCGGCGTTGGCCGCGACCACCGTGTTGACGCAGGCAATGCCGACGAAGCGCGGATCGTCCTTGCCGACCGCCATCACCACCGCGCACATGAGCATGGCGGTGGTCATGTTGTTCGATACCGAGGAGATGAAGAAGGCCAGGACACCGGTGACCCAGAACAGCTGCCGGTAGCTGAAGCCGAGGTTGATCAGCCAGGCGCGCAGGCTGTTGAACACGCCGCGTTCGTCCATGGCGTTGACGTAGGCGATGGAGACGATCAGGAACAGGAGCAGCTCGCTGTATTCCAGCACCACATGGCGTACCGCCCGGGTCGCGACCTCGGGTTGCCCCAGCAGCTTGTAGCTGATGGCGATCGCCACCCAGATCAGTGCGGCCGCCAGCATCATCGGCTTCGACTTGCGCAGTTCGATGACTTCCTCAAGCACGACCACGACATAGGCGAGGGCGAAGGCCGACAGGGCAAACCAGCCGACCGCGTGGCCGGTCAGGTCCACGGCGGGTGTCTCGGTTGCCGTTTCGGCGGCGACGGGCAGGGAGAATCCGGCCAGCAGGAGCCACCATGCGGTGAGAGGTAACAGGCGTGTCATCGTTGTCCCTGGTCTTGTGTTCTGGGGGGGAACACCACGGCGGACGGGCGCAGTCGCCGTGGCCTGTCGGATACAATCCTGGCAGGAGCAGCCGGCCAGCGGGTCCGGATTCCCGACCGAATCAGTCAACAAAGATGGTTTCGCATACATAATTGTTCCCCATGCCAGGGGAAGGTCGCGCAGCCCGGGAAACAGACATGCACAAAATGGGAAAAACCTGGTGGGGCGAGCGCTTCCTGCATGTGCTGGAAACCTACACCGAGCCGAGCCGGCTGGTGCGCGGGCGCCAGTACCTGAGCGGGCAGCGGATCGACCAGTGGGCGGTGAAGGGTACCCGCGTCGAGGCGCGGGTGCGCGGCAAGATCAACCCCTATTACGGCATGCACGAGGTGCCCGTGTACGATACCTGGCTACAGTTCGAGCCGGTGCCGCACGCCGCCTGGGATGAAGCGCTGGGGTTGATCGGCAGCCGCGCCGGCTATATCTCGCGGCTGCTCTTCAACGAGATGCCGGACGAGATCGAGCGGCCGCTGGCCGGGCTGGGCGTCAGCCTGCTGCCGGAAAGCCACCGGGAAATCCGCAGCGGCTGTTCCTGCCCGGATGTCGAGAATCCCTGCAAGCACGTGGCCGCGCTGTACTTCCTGCTGGCGGCTCGCCTGGATCAGGATCCCTTCCTGTTGTTCGAGTTGCGCGGCCTGTCCCGTGCCGACCTGATCCGCCGGCTCAAGGCCACGCCGCTGGGCACGGCCCTGGCCGCTGCGCTGGACGAGGCGCCCGCCGAGCCGGTCGCGGCGGCCAGCTTTTTCACCCGCCCGCTGGCCCAGCCCCTGCCCGCCGCGGTTTCTCCCCACGGATTCTGGCGCGGCCAACGCCGGCTGCCGGCCGGTGTCGAGCCCCCGGCCACCGCGGCCGTGGCCGGCATCCTCATCCGCAAGGGTGGCGATTATCCGCCGTTCTGGGACAAGGACGAATCCTTCGTCGATGTCATGGATGCCTTCTACGAGCAGGTGCGCAAGAAGGGCAAGGATTGGCTGTAGGCCGCCCGCCTCAGGCAGCCTCGAACCATCCCCGGGTCCGGTTGCAGGCGGCGCAGACCGACAGCATGACAGGCACCTCCACCAGCACGCCCACGACCGTTGCCAGCGCGGCGCCGGATTCCGGCCCGTACAGCGTGATGGCGGTGGCCACGGCCAGTTCGAAGAAGTTGCTGGCGCCGATCAGCGCGCCGGGCGCGGCGATGGCGTGGCGGACCTTGAACAGTTTCATCAGCCCGTAGACCAGCGAGGAATTGAAATAGACCTGGATCAGGATCGGGATGGCGATGAGGACAACATGGAACCAGCGCCCGAGGAGGTTGTCGGCCTGGAAGGCGAAGATCAGCGCCAGGGTCAGCAGCAAGGCGCCGAGGGCGACAGGGTGCAGGCGCGGCAGGAACTGGTGCTCGAACCAGTCCTTGCCCTTCCGCTTCAGCAACGCGCGGCGTGTCAGGATCCCCGCCGCGAGCGGGACGACGATGAAGACCAGCACCGAGTGAAGCAGGACTGCGAAGGGCACGGCCAGGCCCGACGCTCCGGTGACCAGCCAGCTGACGATGGGCGCGAAGGCCAGCAGCATGACGAGATCGTTGACCGCCACCTGCACCAGCGTATAGCCGGGATCACCGTCGGTCAGGTAGCTCCATACGAACACCATGGCGGTGCAGGGCGCGGCGGCGAGGATGATCACGCCGGCGATGTACTGGTCGGCGGCTGCCGGCCCGATGAGTGGCAGGAACAGCTGCCTGAAGAACAGCCAGCCCAGCAGCGCCATGCTGAAGGGCTTGACCAGCCAGTTGACGAACAGGGTGATCAGCAGGCCGCGCGGATGGCGGCCGGCATCGATGACCGCGGCGAAATCCACCTTCAGCATCATCGGGTAGATCATCAACCAGATCAGGACGGCGAGCGGCAGGTTGATGTGGGAGAGTTCGAACCCGCGCAGTGCCGCGACGGGTTCCGGCAGCAGCCTGCCCAGCAGCACTCCGGCCAGCATGCACAGGCCCACCCAGAGGGTCAGGTAGCGGTCGAAAACGCTCATGCGTCTGGCCGGGGAGGTCGCTGCCCGGGCCGCGATCCGGCTCTGCGGCGGTTGCCCGGGTTTTGCCTGGATGGACATGGGGTTCCTCCGCCGGGCTCTGGTGCGGGTCATGGATGGCCGATCGATCGCACGGCCTGTTCCGGGGCCAGGCGTGCGAGTCCCCCGGGATGCCGTCCGACCCGCCGCTCCAGGATGGCAAAGGCCCGGGCGATGGCCAGTTGGGCGGGACAGATTTCTCCGGCCGCGTTGTCGCAGACGGTGATGACGAAATCCAGCGCCGCGGCGCTGGGCGTGGCGAATTCATCCCAGCGCTTGCGGTGCGGCTCATGAACCGGAATGCCGTGCCGGGCCAGGGTGGCCAGCGCGCGCCGATCGACCCGGCCGGTCGGTTGGCTGCCGGCGCTGCGCGCGATGAAGCGATCCTGTCCCGGATGGTTGAGCAGGGCTGCTGCCATGATGCTGCGCGCCGAGTTGCCCGCGCACAGGAGCAGGACCCGATAGGGGGGCGTGCCAAGGCTCATGGGTGCCTCGCGGGGCGTCAGCGGATGTCGCGGCCGATGCGATTCAGCTCCGCGCCCAGGGCTTCGCGGCCCAGCTCGGCGAGCGGGAGGTGCAGCATGGCTTCGACGCGTCGCTGCAGCGTGGCAAAGGTCGCATCGAAGGCGGCGATTCGTGCCTCCGGGGTGCCTTCCACATGGCCGGGATCGGCGACGCCCCAGTGGCCCCGCACCGCCGTGCCCAGGTAGGCCGGGCAGGCTTCGCCGCCCGCCGCGTCGCAGACGGAAATCAGGATGTCGATCGGCGTGTCCCGGAATTCCTCCCAGGACTGGCTGCGATAGCCCTCGGTCGGCAGGCCATGCCGGGCCAGGGTTGCCAGGGCGTCGTCGTTGATGCGGCCGAGAGGATGGCTGCCGGCGCTGTAGGCCCTTACCCGGCCATGGCCGAGCGCGTTCAGCAGGGCTTCTGCCATCACGCTGCGGCAGGAGTTGCCGGTGCAGAGCACCAGCACGTTGTGGAGCCGTGCGCTCATGGACAGGCTCCCTGCTTTGGCGCGCAGCAGCTCGCGGGGGACGCTTGGCCGAGGTCGCGCGGCGCCTTGCCGAAGACCGGGATCGCGGTCAGTGAACGGAAGGCTTCCCAGGGCAGCCCGCTGGGATCGACGGTCCAGTACTTGTCGGACGTCGCGTAACAGCAGGCGGTGCCCCGTTGTTCGGTGACCGGCAGGGCTGCCCCGGCCAGGCGCGTGTTGATCTCTTCCAGTTCGGCGTCGGACTCGACCTGGATGCCGAGATGGTCGAGGCCGGGCTTGGCGCCGCGCGCCGAGATGGCGAAGTTGACGCGCGGATCGTCCAGCAGCCATTTGGCGTAATCCGGCTTGCAGACGCCGGGTTCGGCGCCGAACAGCGCGGAGTAGAAGGCGATGCTCTCGGCCAGGTTATCGACGGAGACATGTAGATGCAGGCGTTTCATGACGGCCTCCCGGAGGGCTTGGAAGCGTCGGGGGCGCAGGGCGCGCCACCGCAGCAGTTTTCGCTCAGGTAGCCGATGACGCCGTGCATGGTGGCGAAGTCGGCGCAGTAGATGACAAACCGGCCGCTCTGTCGCGAGGCGACCAGCCCGGCATGGCTGAGCTCCTTCAGGTGGAAGGACAGCGAGGACGGCGGCACGGCGAGCTGTTCGGCGATTTTTCCCGCCGTAAGTCCCGCCGGTCCGGCCTGCACCAGCTGGCGAAAGATCGCCAGACGGGTTTCCTGGGCCAGGGCGGCGAGCGCGGCAAGGACGGTTTCTGTTTCCATAATTCAACAATATTCGAAATTTAGAAGTGACGCAAGCGCCGATGCCGATGGGGTGCGATGGCTGGACCCGGGGGGCGGCGCGGTGGCCGGAAAACGGTTTGGAGGGACAACTATTCACAATCAGCCCAGGAGGCTGATTGTTCCTGATCACCGTCTTCTGGCGAGCTTGATGTAACGTGAAATCAATGATTTATATCGCTGTCGGATTTTTGGACGATTCAACGGGGTTCCCGCGAATGCTGCCAATCCACAGCATTGCCCACACCGTTATCCACAGATTTTGTGGACAATGCCGCCGCGGACGCTCAATTGTCCTTCTGGTAGCGGTAGTTGACGATCGCCTTGCAGAGCGCGCGGGGCAGCTCGGTGCCCGACTCCGTTTCGCAGCCCGAGGCATAGATGTGTACGCTGTCCTGCCAGCGGTCGGCCAGCAGATAGATGCCGACGGCCAGCAGGATGATGATCAGCAGTGAGGACAGGATATGGTTCATCGAGATTCTCCGGGCGGAGCATCAGGGTGGATGTTGTTGCGGTCGAGCGCTATGACCTGCCGGGCGTCGAATGAATCCGCGAGTGCCGGAGCTTTTGCCCGGACGGTAAGCCGTCAGGGGGTGTTGCCGCGCGATGCCGTCGCGCCATGAGCGTGGTGCCGGCAGTCACCGCCATGCTGCCCGGCATGCCGCCCTGCGTGCGCTACGTCGGGGGCGGCCTGATCGTTGCCGACAAGCCTTCGGGATTGCTCTGCCAGCCCGGGCGTGGCCCCGATCTGGCCGATTCCCTGCTGACCCGCCTGCGCCGGTATTGGCCGACGCTACAGTTGGTGCACCGGCTTGATCGCGATACGTCGGGTCTGTTGCTGCTGGCCCATGATCCCGTACTCCATCGGGCCTTGAGCCGCCTGTTCGCCGAGCGCCGGATCGACAAGGTCTATTGTGCCGATGTCGTCGGTGTTCCCGGACGATCGCAGGGCGCGATCAGGCTGCCACTGGTCAAGTGCGGCGACCGGCCGCCCCGCTACCGGGCCGATCCTTGCGGCAGGCCTTGCCATACCGAATGGCGGCGCCTGGACAGTCACGATGGTTGGTGTCGGCTCGAGCTCAGGCCGCGGACCGGGAGATCGCATCAGCTGCGGGTGCATCTCGCGGCCCTGGGCCACCCGATCCTGGGTGATCCCATCTACGGCGATCCGCACTCGGCCGGGCGCCTGCGCCTGCATGCCTGTGCGCTCGGTTTTGCCCACCCGGCCAGCGGCGAGCCGCTGGTCTTCCGCTCGCCCTGCCCGTTCTGAGGCAGGTTCTTCCGGTTGCCCGTTTCCCTGGAAAGCGACGAGCGCTGTGGTGAGCTCATCACGGGCGCAGATGGAAGACATGCTTCCAGGCGCCGTCCGCGAAATGGAAGGTTCTGGCCCAGCCATGCGCACCGGCAAAGCGGCCCGCTCCGCCCAGGATGGGACGGATGGCGCTGCTGTCCGCGCCGATGGTGGCGCTGTCGGCGGGGTAGCGGCTCTGGCCGCCAACGACGATCTGGTCCTGTTCGCGTCCGATCTGGAACACCAGGTTCGCCTGGCGGATTTCATCGCCCGGCCTGGGTGTATCCATGGCCGTGGTGGTCAGCGTGCCGTGCATTTCGCCGATCTTCGCGCCCCTCCGGTCGGTCAGCTGGGCCTTGGCGACCCGCAGATCGCCCAGTGCGGCGGGGCCGGCGCGATTCACCGGTACGTAGGTCATGGCTACGCCCTGGTGGAATACCGTAACGCTGCGCTCTCTCTGCGCATGCGCCGGGTTGGCGCCCGCGAGCAGCAGGCTCGCGCCGGCCAGCAGGCTGGCCAGGACGGGTGACCGGCGCTGGCCGGCGGTGTTGTTTCTGTTCATGGGGGCTCTCTCGCGGGTCTGGAACGGGACGATGGCGGATGCTCGGGGCGTCCTGCGCGGCGACAACAGGCCGATTCCATTGCTATCACCATGGGCGGTTGGAAGACGGGTTCAGCGGCTTTTCCGGTAGGTTCCGACCAGGGTGGCTACCCCGAGAACATGCCCTGCCATCGCCTTTGCGAGCGCCGCCTTGCTGGGATGGTGCAGGTCGGGCAAGACCGTATCCAAGGCATAGAGCGTGTGGAAATAGCGGTGCCGGCCGATGGGCGGGCAGGGACCGCCGTAGCCGGTACGCTGCCAGTCGTTCAGCCCTTCGCGTGCCCCCGCCGGCAGGGTGGCTGCGGTGAGGGCTTCCGCCAGCCCTCCGGTCGAGACCGGCAAGTTGTAGAGCACCCAGTGCACCCAGGTCATCCGGGGGGCGGCCGGGTCCGGGGCATCCGGATCCTCGACGATCAGCGCCAGACTTTGCGTGCCGCCGGGGATACCCTGCCACTGCAAGGGTGGCGAGAGATCGCGCCCCTCGCAGGTATGGAGGACGGGGATGTCGCCCTGGTCGAGGAAGGCGGTGGAGGTCAATTGCAGGGTGTTGGCTCCGAAGCTCGGTGTTGCCAGGAGGAACCCGGTCAGGAGAGCGGCCTGTCCGGCGGCCCGAAGACCGGGATGCGTGCGCGGATCGATCATGACGGGGCTCCCTGTGGTTCGTGGTCGGGATTCGATGCTGTGTCTGGAGAGGAATTTACTGCATTTCCGGCTGGCGATGACGGCCCCGCCGCCGTCTCGGCATGGCATTCGGCTCAGTGCCCGGGACGCCTCGCCCGGGCATTTTTTCCCTCACCGCCTTTTGTGCCCTCGCTCGTGATGGGCTAAAGAATGACTGAGGCGCAAGCGGGCAGAGCGGGACGGATGTCTTTGCCGCCGGGGCGCCGATTTCATCCCATCCACCCATAGACGAGTCTCCATGAAGAAAAACGAACCGATCGCCAAGATCATGTCCTCCGATGTCGTTGCCATTCAGGCAGGCCAGAAGCTCAGTGAAGTCCGCCACCTCATGGCGGAGGGGAACATTCATCATGTTCCGGTATTGGAGGGCAGAAAACTG
Organism: Methyloparacoccus murrellii; assembly: GCF_054657115.1. Taxonomy (NCBI): domain Bacteria; kingdom Pseudomonadati; phylum Pseudomonadota; class Gammaproteobacteria; order Methylococcales; family Methylococcaceae; genus Methyloparacoccus; species Methyloparacoccus murrellii. The sequence goes on from NZ_BAAHXD010000005.1 coordinate 58,231, forward strand.
GTGGGTCTGGTGAGCTTCACCGACATGATGAAGCTGAACTTCGTGATCAGCGGTGCCGACGAGCGGACCATCGATGCGATCATCGACCAACAGTTCGACATCCGGGCGATCATGTCCACGCGGCTGGTGACCCTGCCCGTCACCGCGAGCGTGCGGGAGGCGTCGGAATTGCTGGCCAAGGGCGAATTCCACTCGTTGCCGGTGGTCGATGCAGACGACCAGCTGGCCGGCATCGTGACGTCGACCGACCTGATCCGCTACCTGAACGATCAGTATTGAAGGTGATTCTGCGAGGGCTGGCCGATACCGGCTCGTTCATCCGCGTTGATGGGCGCGTATCGGCCGCCCGCTCCCCCGGCGCGTGAGCCGGGGTGATCGCGGCGGACAACACAAGAGCCCCGCCCTGATGGAGGGGCCTCATGTCCTACGTCAACATGCGTGCCGTCAGGCGAGGCCCTGGCCTGTTTTGGATTGCTGGCTGGAGAGGGCAGTCAAGTCCCCGGGCAGGAATGTATTGAATCAATACTTGTTGACAGTCTTGGCCCGGGGGGCTACCTTTACGCCACTAGCTCGCACACCCCGTGCTCATGTGTCCCCCGTACATCAGCCCGGCAGTCACTCCACCACTACCGTGCGAGCTAGTCCCTGCCAGAATCCTGCCGTTCCGGCCAGGCGACGTTTTCGCCCGTTTCCGCCGGGTTTTGCCCGAATCCCGCCCTTGTCCCTCTCGGCGGCCACTATACCGCGAAGCTTTCCCCACAACCGCACTCCGCCTTGACGTTGGGGTTGTCGAATCTGAAGGCCTCACTGATGCCCTCGCGGCGGAAATCGACCGTCATGCCATCGAGGTAGGGCAGGGTATCCCGGTGAACCACGACCTTGACGCCATGCTGCTCGAAGATTTCATCCTCGTCCCCGGCGGCGTCGGCATAGTCGACGACATAGGCAAACCCCGTGCAACCGGACTTCTTGACGCCGAGGCGCAGGCCCAGCCCGGTGCCGCGTTTCTGCAGCTGCTTGGCAACCTGCCGGGCCGCGCTTTCGGTAAGCGTAATGGACATGATGATCTCCTTGATGTGTGAGGAATCGTCGGGTCGGGTACCGCGGACGATTCACTGAGTGGGTAAAAGGTCGCGAAGGGCGTCCAGCAACCGGTCCACGTCCTCCGCGCGATTGCCGTGCCCCAGGCTGATGCGGACGGCGCCCAGGGCGGTTTCGGCATCCACCCCCATGGCGGTCAGCACCGGGCTGGGTTCGTTGCCGCCGCTGGCGCAGGCGGAACCGCTGGAAACCGCGAAGCCGCGCCGGTCCAGATGCATGACCAGGGATTCGCCCTGATAGCCCGCCAGGCTGAACTGCACGGTGTTGGGCAACCGTGGCGCTTGTGCCGCGAAAATGGTCAGCCCCGGCAGGGATTTCAAGCCCTGCTCCAGGTGCTTGCGCAGCCGGCGGGTTTGCTGGCCACGCTCGTCCAGTTCCAGCCGTGCCAGTTCCGCCGCCTTGCCGAAACCCACGATTCCCGCCACATTCTCGGTGCCGCCGCGCAGGCCCCGTTCCTGTCCGCCGCCATGCAGCAGCGGCTCGAGCGGGACGCCGCGTTCGACAACCAGTGCGCCCACGCCTTTGGGGCCATACAGCTTGTGCGAGGACAACGTCAGGGTATGGGCGCCGGTGGCGGCGAAATCCAGCGGAATCTTGCCGGCCGCCTGTACCGCATCGACATGCAGGCAGGCGCCGCCAGACCGCAGGATCGCGGCGAGGGGGGCGGTATCCAGGATCACGCCGGTCTCGTTGTTGGCCAGCATGAGCGTGCCGAAAATCGGTGGTTTTTCCCGGAGAATCGAGTAGCTGCCCGCCTCCGGCAGACCGTCCCGCGTCACCGCCAGGGTGCGCACGGTCCAGCCATGTCCGGCCAGGTGCGCGAGCGGTTCCGTCACGGCGGGGTGTTCGGTCGCGCCCGCGATCACCGTGCCCCGCCCCAGCGTGGCGGCCAGGCCCTTGATGGCCAGGTTGTTGGCCTCGGTACCGCCGCTGGTGAAGATGACCTGCTCCGCGCTGGCGCCGACCAGCGCGGCGACCTGGTCGCGCGCGGTATCGATCGCCCCGCGGCTCAGCCGGCCCAGGCGATAGAGCCCCGAGGGATTGCCATAGCAGCCGCGCAGGTAGGGCAGCATGGCTTGCAGGACGCGCTCGTCGAGCGGGGTGGTGGCATTGTGGTCGAGGTAGACCATGCGTCGGGCATCAGCTGCGGATGCCCCGCTGCAACGGCAGTTCGACCCGCTGGCCCGAGACCTGCTGATCCTGCCGCTCGGCCACCTGGCGAACGCTCTTGCGCATCAGTACGTCGTGCAGGCTGATCGAGTCGAGATACTGGCGAATCTGGTCGCTCAGCCCCATCCACAGGTCATGGGTCAGGCAGGGCTGGGAGCTCTGGCAATTGGCCTTGCCGCCGCAGCGTGTGGAGTCGATGGTTTCATCCACGGCGGAAATGATCTCGGCGATGCTGATCTGTTCCGCCCGGCGGCTCAGCTGATAGCCACCGCCCGGACCACGGACGCCCTCGACCATGCCGTAGCGGCGCAGACGGGAAAACAGCTGCTCCAGGTAGGAGAGAGAGATTTCCTGACGCTTGGCGATGTCGGTCAGGGTCACGGGTTTTTTTTCGCTATGATAGGCCAAGTCCAGCATGGCGGTGACGGCATAGCGGCCTTTGGTCGTTAAGCGCACGGACGTTCTCCTCTGAGGGGTGAGCCACTCGCTCGGAGCGTCACATATCCTAGCAAAATAGTCAATTATTGTGCCGTTCATGGTTCCCGCCCTCCCCTGCCGCCCCGCATGAGTCCGGGTGATGCGTGCTGGCAGTTCTGGATCGATCGCGGCGGCACCTTCACGGACATCGTCGCCCGTCGGCCCGATGGCCGCCTGCTGACCCACAAGCTCCTGTCCGAAAACCCGGAGCGTTACCGGGACGCGGCGCTGCAGGGCATCGCTGATATCCTGGACGTCCATGCCCGGGATTCCGCGGCGGTCATCCAGGCGGTGCGCATGGGCACGACCGTCGGCACCAACGCCCTGCTCGAACGCCAGGGTGCGGCCACGGTGCTGGCCATCAACGATGGCTTCGGCGATGCCCTGGCGATCGGTTACCAGAGCCGGCCGGACATCTTCGCGCTGCGCATCCAGCGGCCGGCGCCACTCTACGGACACGTGCTCGAGATCCGCGGCCGGCTGGATGCCGCCGGCCGCGAGGCCGAGCCCCTGGATCTGGCGCTCGCCGAGGCGGGTCTCAGGGCGGCATTTGCGCAAGGCTACCGCTCGCTCGCCATCGTGCTGCTGCATGCCTGGCGCAATCCCGCGCACGAACTTGCCCTGGAGGACCTGGCCCGCCGTCTCGGCTACGATCAGGTCTCGGTCTCGCACCGTTGCAGCCCTGCCATCCGCCTCGTCGGCCGGGGCGACACGACGGTGGTGGACGCCTATCTTTCCCCCATTCTCAGGCGCTATGTGGCGCAGGTGGCCAATGGCCTGGCCGGTCTGCGGCAGGCGACGATCCGTGGCAAGCCTGCTCGCCTGCGCTTCATGCAATCCAACGGTGGGCTGGCCGAGGCCGGGCATTTCCAGGGCAAGGACAGCATCCTTTCGGGGCCGGCCGGCGGCATCATCGGCGCGGTGGTAACCGCCCGCCGGGCCGGCTTCGACAGGATCGTCACCTTCGACATGGGCGGTACCTCCACCGATGTCGCGCACTGGGCGGGTGAGCTGGAGCGCGCCGAGGAAACCCGGGTGGCGGGCATCCGCCTGCGCGTGCCGATGCTGAACATCCATACGGTGGCCGCTGGCGGGGGCTCCGTGCTCCACTACGATGGCCTGCGCTTTCGCGCGGGGCCCGACTCGGCCGGCGCCAGTCCCGGGCCCGCCTGTTACCGTCGTGGCGGGCCGCTGACGGTGACCGATGCCAACGTCATGCTCGGCAAGCTGAGGCCGGAATTCTTCCCGCGGCTTTTTGGTCCCGATGGCCGGCAGCCGCTTGATGTCGAGAGCGTTCGGGCAGGGTTTGAGACGCTGGCGGCTGCCGTCAGCCGGGATACCGGCCGCGTGGTCCTGCCCGAGGCCGTCGCCGAGGGATTCCTGGCCGTGGCGGTGGAACACATGGCCGCGGCGATCAAGCGGATATCGGTCCAGCGCGGCCATGATCTCGGCCGCGATTACACCCTGTGCGGTTTTGGCGCCGCGGCCGGGCAGCATGCCTGCCGGGTCGCCGAACGGCTGGGACTGCGGCGCATTCTGCTGCATCCACTGGCCGGGGTGCTGTCCGCCTATGGCATGGGACTGGCCGATCATCGGGTGCTGCGCGAGCGGGCCATCGTTCGGACGCTCGAACCGCAGCTGGAACCCCGCCTGGCCGCCGAGCTGGCGACGCTCGAGGCGGCATGCCTCGATGAGTTGGCCAGCCAGGGTCTGGCGGACGCCGGACTGGCCTGCCTGAAACAGGCCAGCCTGCGCTACGCGGGCTCCGACACGGCGCTTGAGGTGCCCTTCGCGCCAGCCATCGCCATGCGCGAGGCGTTCGAGGCCCGTCACCAGCAGCGATTCGGCTTCATCGCTCCCGACAAGCCGCTGGTCGTCGACCGCCTGGGGGTGGAAGTGGTGGCGAGCGAGCCGGTCACGGCGGCATTCGAGATGCCGGCAACGGATCGCGGAGCAGGGGGGCTCGTGGCGCAGGTGCGGCTGTTCAGCGGCGATCGCTTCCACGAGGCGCCGGTCTACCAGCGGTCGGGCCTCGCGGTCGGCCAGCGACTGGAGGGGCCGGCGATCGTGCTGGAGCCGACTGCCACCACCATCGTGGAGCCCGGCTGGGTGGGCGAGATCACGCCGCTGGGCGATCTGGTGCTGACGTCCCGGTATCCGGGCAACGTCGCCGCCTATGGCGACACGACGCCGGATCCGGCCCGGCTGGAAATCTTCAATCGCCTGTTCATGTCGCTGGCCGAGGAAATGGGCTACGCCCTGCAGAATACGGCCCACTCAGTGAACATCAAGGAGCGGCTGGACTTTTCCTGTGCGATCTTCAACGAACGCGGCGAGCTGATCGCCAACGCGCCGCACATCCCCGTGCATCTGGGCTCGATGGGCGCCAGCGTCGAGGCGCTGATCCACAGCCGGCGCGAGAGCCTCCGGCCCGGCGATGCCTGGCTGGTCAACTCGCCCTATCATGGCGGAACGCATCTCCCCGACATCACGGTCATTACGCCCGTGTTCGACGAAAGCAGCGAGCGGATACTGTTCTACCTCGCCGCCCGTGGCCATCATGCGGATGTTGGCGGCATCACGCCCGGTTCCATGCCACCCGGCAGCTGTCGGATCGGGGACGAGGGCGTGCTCAGCGAGGGTCTCCGCATCGTCGCCGATGGCCGCTTCCTGGAGCCGGAGGTGCGTGCCTGGCTGGCGGGTGGTCCCTGTCCCGCCCGCAACCCCGAGCAGAATCTCGCCGACCTGCGCGCCCAGGTGGCAGCCAATACCCGCGGTGCCAACGGACTGCGGCGGCTGGTGGCGGCGTATTCGCTGGCGACAGTGCGTGCCTACATGAATCACGTCCTCGACCATGCCGAGGAGTCCGTCCGGCGCGCTATCACCCGACTGCGCGATGGACGCTGCGAGGTGAGGACGGATGCCGGCGCCGCGATCCGCGTGGAAATCCGTATCGATCCGCGCAACCGCTCGGCCCTGATCGATTTCACCGGTACGTTGCCGCAGCAGGCCGACAATGTCAATGCGCCGGCGGCAGTGACCCGGGCGGCGGTCCTGTATGTGTTCCGTACCCTGGTCGCGGACGACATTCCGCTGAATGCCGGTTGCCTGCGGCCCCTGACCATTCGCTTGCCCGACGGCTCGATGCTGAATCCCCGCCCGCCGGCGGCGGTGGTCGCGGGCAATGTCGAAACCTCGCAACAGGTCGTCGATGCCTTGTACGGCGCCCTGGGCGTGATGGCGGCGGCGCAGGGGACGATGAACAACCTGACCTTCGGCAATGCCGACTACCAGTATTACGAGACGATCGGCGGCGGCTCCGGCGCGGGTGCCGATTTCGACGGTGCCGATGCGGTGCAGACGCACATGACCAATTCGCGCATCACCGATCCGGAGATCCTGGAGTGGCGATTCCCGGTCCGGGTGGTGCGTTTCGCCATCCGGCGCGGCAGCGGCGGGCCAGGCCGGCACCGGGGCGGCGACGGCATCGTCCGCGAGTTTCTGTTTCTGGCGCCGATGACCGCTGGCATTCTGTCCAGTCGTCGGCAGACGGCGCCGTTCGGACTGGAGGGTGGCCTGCCGGGGCAGCCGGGCGTCAACGTTATGATCCGGGTGGATCAGACGCGGCAAATCCTGGGCCCGCGGGCGGAAGTATCCGTGGCGGTCGGGGACCGCCTGTCGATCGAAACGCCCGGTGGCGGGGGATTTGGCTCGCCACCCGCCACGGGCACTTGAGGCGATGGCCGTTTCAGGCCTCAGGGCTTGTCCCTGGCATTGGCCAACTGGCGATGGTAATTCGCCATCTTGCGGCTTTCGGCGGCGGCCAGCTCAAAGTCGTGGATCATGCCCTGCGAGCGGGCCTTGATATCGAGGATTTGCTTGCCGTACTTGTGCGGTGCCGCGATGTACTTATCGAGCATCGCCTTTTCCTCGGCGGCATCGGCATCCATGGTCTGGGCAATTTCCTCGTAGTGGTCGGCGAGCCGATTGTGCGCCTCCCGCGTCTCGGCGGTCTGCACTTCCATGGCCCAGTCGTGCGGTTTGTAGGGCTTGTTGCTGCAAGCCGCAAGGCCCGCCGCAACCACTGCCAGCATCAACGCTTTCCACATGGTTCGGTCTCCTTTGGTCGCGGGAACGTCGGATGTTCCCCTGGTCGATATCGGCCACCTCTCGGCGGCCTCCCGTGCCCCGATTGCGGGGCCCAGGTTCATCGTAGCAAAGAAAACCGCAAGGAATCGGGACCGCGATCGCGTCCCCGTACCGTGACGAAGCGGACCTGCCTGGAAATGGGCACCACGTGCTCAGGCAGGCCCATCTCGCGGCCCGGGATCAGCCTTCCCCGGGGAACATCCCGACCGAGCCGGGTTTCAGGCGCTTGCAGGTGACCCGCACGTCTTCCAGATGGCACTGATACTTGCCGGACTTGCCGTCGCATTCGTTGCAGATCAGCTTGCCGTTGTCCTTCACCTCGGATACGTGCCAGCCGTAGCCCTGGGTTTCGCAGAACACCTTGACGTACTTGTCGACGTTGTAGCTATCGGTGGCCTTGGTCTTGGCGTCACTCTCGGCCGCGCACTTCTGGGGGGCCAGGGTGTTGCCGAGCAGGTCGCGGAACATGTATTCGGCGGCACCAGCCTGTCCGGCCACGAGCAGCAGGCCGCTCAACAGGGCCGCAGAGCCGGTTTTTGCAAGGATGTGTCTCAGTTTCATGAACATTCTCCGTGGATACTGTTTACTGCACGACACGAATGTTCATGCGGGCCATCTCCTCGTTCTGCTGCTGGATGATGGGGTCGTATTTCTCGTTCTCGCTCAGCTTCACCATCAGGATCACGCCGACCAGGGCGATGGTCGCGCCGGCGACATAGAGCCAGAAACGATCGGGGGCGGTTTCTTCAGCTGGGGTCATGTTCTCCTCCTTCGGTCCAAATTATTGTCTGTTGGCGGAACCATCATCCATGATGCCGAGGTTTTTCATCAAAACGTTCCGCGTCGATACTGTAGGCGCGAGGGTAATTTCCTGTCAATACCAGATCGTCGGCAGGCAGAAATACCCAAGCTGCCGTCCGGGGACGCAGGAGGTGGCGGCGTGACGAACGCCATGCGCGGGTTTCGGGAAGCGTGTTGCGGAAGCTGCTGCGGGGCATGGCGAGCGTCTCGCCGGACCCGCCTGGAGGCTCAATCCCGGCAGCTGCGACAGGCGGCCTCCTGGAACCCCCGATCCGCCACCAGCGACATCACGGCCCGGTCCAGTGCATGGTTGACGGTCTCCTGATAGTTCACCGCTGCGCCGGAATCGCCGTAATTGCTGGATTGGCCCGTTACCGACTGGTGCCAGCAGACCTGGCCTCGGGCATTGACCAGCGCGGCGTCCAGCGTTACCCGGGCATCGTAGCCGGAGTTCACGTAGACGTTCTCGTGCACGGCCATCTCGTCCAGCCGGAGCTGCAGGCGTGGCCCCTTCGCGTCATGCGTATCGAGCGTCGCGCGGCGCAGCATTTCGGCAGACCCGGCGCGAACCCAGGCCGCCAGGTTGCCCGTCATGCTGATGTTCTGGGCGGGTACGGCCCGGGATTGCAGGGACCGCTGTCCCACCACGGCATTCGGCAGCCCGTTTTCCACATCCAACCCGGCCACCGTGGCGCAGTTCTTCGGCTTCACCACATCGGCGTTGTCGAGTTGCGGCTGGTACTGTGAGGCGAACGTGGTGGGCGAGAGGGTTTTCTGGGTGCAGGCGGCCAGCAGGCTGGCCAGGCAAATCACGGTATGTGCAGGTATGCGTCTCATCGGTCGATCTCGGCAGTGAAAGTGAATGCTTGGGCGTGAAGCTTCGCGACCTGGCGGCTTGCCAGGTCGCCGCCAGCGAGCATAGCGAAGCCCATTTCCACCGACAAACGCGGCGGAACCGGCGCGGGATGGCCGGCCTGCCGGGCCGGTGTGCGCATGGTATGCTGGCGAGCATGATTCCAGCACCGGCCACGGTTCTACCCGGCACATGCGTTACCCCCGCGTACCCTGATTTGCGGCGTATCTGCGTCTTCTGCGGTTCCAGCCCGGGCCACCGGGGCGGCTACCGCGAGGCGGCCGTGGCGCTCGGCCGGCAGCTGGGGCAACGGGGCATCGGGCTGGTCTATGGAGGCGGCAACATCGGGTTGATGGGGGCGGTCGCCGATGCCGCCCTGGCGGCGGGCGTCGAGGTGATCGGCGTGATACCGCGCTCGCTGGTCGGGCGCGAGGTCGCGGGAGCGGCCGTCGAACACACAGGTGTGACGCGGCTGGAGGTCGTCGAGTCCATGCACGCGCGCAAGGCACGCATGGCCGAGCTGGCGGACGGCTTCATCGCCCTGCCTGGCGGCTTCGGCACCTTCGAGGAGTTGTTCGAGATACTGACCTGGGCGCAGCTCGGCTTTCATCGCAAGCCCGTCGGCCTGCTCGATGTGGACGGCTACTTCGAACCGCTGCGCGGGCTCTGCGACCGGGCCCTGAGCGAGGGTTTCCTGCGCCCCGATGCCCGGGCGCTGCTGCTGTCGGAAACGACGCCCGACGCACTGCTGGCCGCCCTGGCGCGGCACGAACCGCAGCGCTTCCGGGCCTGGATCAGCCGCGAGGAAGAGCTCTAGCGGCCGGCTTCAGCCGAGCAGCCCGCGGATCAGCGCGGACTGCGTCGCCGCCTGACGGGATGTCTCCAGCCGGCGGGTGGTCAAGATGGCGCCCAGCTCGGCCAGCGCCACGGCGAACACATCGTTGATCACCACGTAGTCGTATTCGGCGTAGTGCGACATCTCCGAGATCGCGTCGGCCATGCGCCGGGCGATGGTCTCGGCGTCGTCCTGTCCGCGGCTGCTCAGGCGCGATGCCAGCGCTTCCCGCGACGGCGGCAGCACGAAGATGGAACGGCAGCCCGGCATCAGCGTGCGGATCTGCCGGGCGCCCTGCCAGTCGATTTCCAGGATGACATCCTTTCTTCCCGCCAGCGCGGCTTCGACCGTGCTGCGCGCCGTGCCGTAGAAGTTGTCGAACACCCGCGCATGCTCCAGAAACTCGCCGGCCTCGATCATGCGCGCGAACTCGTCCTGGCTGACGAAGAAATAATCGCGGCCATGCTCCTCGCCGGGGCGCTGGGCGCGCGTGGTATGCGAGACCGAGACGGCAAGCCCCGAATGCGCCTGGCGCAGGGCCCTGACCAGACTGGTCTTGCCGGCCCCGGAGGGCGCGGAAACGATGAACAGCGTGCCGGCGCCCGCCGGCTGTGTCATGGCGTGCACGGAATTCCTCCATCGAAAACCAGCCGGCCGCCCAGCAGGGTCTGGGTTACCCGGCCCTGCAGTGGCTGGCCCCAGAAAGGCGTGTTGCGGCCAGCGCTCAGCCAGGTTGTCTCGTCCGGCGTCCAGCGGGCCCGTGGATCGAAGATGCAGACATCCGCCGGTGAGCCGGGCTGAAGCCTGCCGCCCGGCAGCCCCATGATGCGCGCCGGCCCCACGGTCAGCGCGGCCACGATCCGGGAAAGGCTCAGGCCGCCGCTTTCGGCCAGCTTCAGGCTCAGTGGCAGCAGGGTTTGCAGGCCCGAGAGACCGGGCTCGGTGGCCGGGAAGGCGTCCAGCTTGGCATCGGCTTCATGGGGCTGGTGATCGGAACAGATGGCTGCGATCACGCCGTCGCGCAGACCTTCCCGCAGCGCTTCGCGATCGGCCCGCGCGCGCAGTGGCGGGCGCAGATGGCACTGGGCGTCGAAGCCCTCCACCGACGTGTCGGTGAGGTGCAGCTGATGCGCGGCGACATCGGCGGTCACCGGGAAGCCCTTCTCCTGGGCGCGGCCGATCGACCGCATGGCCCGGGCGCTGCTGAGCTGGGCGAAATGCACCCGTGCCCCGGTATGTTCGATCAGCGCCAGCACCTGGGCCACGGCGACGGTCTCGGCGGCATAGGGTATGCCGCGCAGCCCCAGCCGGGTGCTCACCGGCCCTTCGTGCACGCAGCCGTCATCGGCCAGCTCCGGATCCTCCGGCCGCACGATGACCAGCAGATCGTGGCTGGCGGCATATTCCAGCGCCCGCCGCAGGACCCGCGTGGTGGCCACCGGCGCGTGGGCATTGCTGACGGCCCGGCAGCCGGCTTGCCGCAGGGCGCTCATTTCGCTGAGATCCTGGCCCCGCAAGCCCTGCGTCAGCGCGCCAACGGGCTCGATGCGCAGGCATCCGGAGGCCGCCGCCCGGTCCCGCAGTAACTGCACCACCGCCGGTGTGTCGATGGTCGGCAGCGTGTCCGGTGGCATGCAGACGGTCGTGATGCCGCCAGCCGCCGCCGCCCGGCTCTCGCTGTCAATGGTGGCCTTGTGTTCATGTCCCGGCTCGCGCAGGCGGGCGCTGAGGTCGATGAAGCCAGGGCAGACGATCCGGTCGCGGGCGTCGAGGATGCGGTCCGCGCGGAAGCCATCGGGGGTTGCGCCCAGCGCCAGGATCTGTCCGTCGGCGACAAACACGTCCAGCGCCGCGTCGAGATCCCGGGCCGGGTCGATCACCCGGCCGCCACGGATGTGGATGCGCTCGCTCATGCCGGCCGCTCCCCGCTGTCGTGCTGCATGGCCATGGACATCACCGCCATGCGGATGGCGATGCCGTGGGTGACCTGTTGCAGGATGACCGACTGGCTGCCGTCGGCCACCCTGGATTCCATCTCCACCCCGCGGTTGATGGGGCCGGGATGCATGACCATGGCATCCGGCTTCGCCAGCGTCAGGCGTGCCGCGGTCAGGCCGAAGCGGGCGTAATACTCGTGGGCGCTGGGGATGAAGCCGCCGCTCATGCGCTCCCGCTGGAGCCGCAGCATGATGATGACGTCGGCCTCCCGCAGGCCGGTGTCGAGATCATGGTGAATCCGGACCCCCAAGGTCTCGATGTCGGACGGGATCAGCGTGCGTGGCCCGACGACGCGGATCTCGCGGACGCCCAGCGTGCGCAGGGCGTGGATTTCCGAGCGCGCCACGCGCGAGTGCAGCACGTCGCCGACGATGGCGACGGTCAGCTTGCCGAAGTCCGGCTTGTGCTTGCGGATGGTGAAGACGTCCAGCATGGCCTGGGTCGGATGGGCGTGGCGGCCATCGCCGGCATTGATGACGCTGATGTGCGGCGCCACGTGGCGGGCGATGAAATGGGCGGCGCCGCTGTGCGCATGCCGGACCACGAACATGTCGACGTGCATGGCCTCGATGTTGCGGATGGTGTCGAGCAGGCTTTCACCTTTGGTGGTCGCCGAAGTGGCGATGTTGACCGTAAGCACGTCGGCGGACAGCCGCTTGGCCGCCAGTTCGAAGGTCGTGCGGGTCCGGGTGCTGGTCTCGAAGAACAGGTTGACGATGGTCTTGCCGCGCAGCAGCGGCACTTTCTTGACCGTCTGCTCGGTGACGCTGGCGAAGGATTCAGCGGTGTCCATGATGGATTCCAGCAGCGCCCGGTTCAGCCCCTCGATGGTGAGAAAGTGCCGCAGGCGGCCGTGCTCGTCCAGTTGCAGGTCACGTTTCGTCATCGTCTAGTCCGCTTGCAGCGTGAATGCCAGCGGGTCGGGGCCGGTCAGCTTGATGCGCTGTCCCGGCGGCAGCGTCAGGGTGCCGCCGGCGCAGTCCGGGCGAATGGGAATCTGCCGCCCGTCGCGTTCCAGGAGCACGCCCAGCACCACTTGGGCCGGCCGGCCGTAGTCGAAGATCTCGTTGAGCGCGGCCCGCACCGTGCGGCCGGTATAGAACACGTCGTCGATCAGCAAAATGTCGCGGCCCTCGACCCGGAACGGCAACTGACTGGCGCGCACCTGCGGGTGCATGCCGATCTGCGAAAAATCGTCGCGGTAGAAGGTGATGTCCAGCCGGCCCAGGGGCTCGCGCAGCCCCAGCCGGGCATGCAGGTGCTCGGCGATCCAGATGCCGCCGCTGTGGATGCCGATCATCGCCGGATCGGTCAGGTCGCGGCGGTCGATTTCCAGCCGCAGGCGCTGCGCCAGCGTGTCCAGCAGGCTCCCGGGACGGGGCAGCTCAGTCATGGCCGGGCTCCCGGCTGGCGGTGTGGTCCAGCCAGGTTTGCAGGATCAGCTGGGCGGCCAGTTCGTCCTTGATATCGGCGAAGCGGACCGACTTCTTGCTGCGTTGGCTGTAGAACAGGGTCTGCGACTCGCGGGTCGACAGCGCTTCGTCCATGACATGCACCGGCCGCTGGTGGCGCGCTTCCAGTTCGCGGCAAAACGCCAGGATCATGCCGATGACCGGATTCCGCTCGGTCGTCGGTTCGATCGGGTAGGGCACGCCGACCACGAACGCCGCCGGCTGCCAGGTCCTGACCAGCCGCGCGATATCCTGCCACAGGGCGTCGCGGTTCTGCGAGCGCAGGGTTTCGAGTCCGGTGGCGGTGCCGGTGATGCGCTGTCCCACGGCAACGCCGGTCTTTTTGGTGCCGACATCGAAGCCGAGGTAGGTCGCGGTCCGCGGCTGGGCGCTCGCGGCGGGGGCCGTCTGCGGTTCAGCCATGCCCTGCCTGCGTGGAGAGCAGCGCGATGTCGATGCCCATGAGCCCGGCGGCGGCCTGCCAGCGGCTGTCCGGCGGGTGGTTGAAGATGATGGACTGCTCGGCCTCGGCGCTGAGCCAGGCGTTCTGGACCATTTCCTGTTCCAGCTGGCCCTTGGCCCAGCCGGCATAGCCCAGGGCCAGCAGTATCTTGCGGGGCCCCTCGCCGCGGCTGATGGCCTCGAGAATGTCGCGCGAGGTGGTCAGCCAGAGGTCGCTGCTCATCTTCAGCGTCGAATTCCAGTCGCCTACCGGCTCGTGCAGGATGAAGCCACGCTCGGGCTGTACCGGTCCGCCATAGTAGACCGGCATGTCGATCAGCGCCGGATCGTCGAGCGTGATGTTCATCTGCGTCATGACGTCCTTCAGCTTCAGCTCCGAAGGCCGGTTGACGATGATGCCCAGCGCGCCCTCGTCGTTGTGCTGGCAGAGGTAGGTCACCGTGCGGGAAAAGAACGGATCCGTCATGCCCGGCATGGCGATGAGGAAATGATTGGTCAGGTTGGCGATGGCATCGATCATGCCCATAGTATCGGGGCAGGTCCCCCCCGGGTGCAACCGCACGCAACGGTTCAGCGGGCGCCCATTTCCAGGCGATAGTCGCTGTCGAACCGCCAGGTGCGGGTGATGACCAGCACGTCGACTTCCTCGCGGATGTCCTCCGGCAAGGGCGCGAACGGTGCCGCCAGCTCGACGATGTGGCGGGCCGCGAGATCCACCGCCGCCTGTCCGGATGACTGCTGGATCTGGGTCGAATAGACGCTGCCGTCGGGCTTGATGCCCACCGCCAGCACCAGGGTTCCGGCCAGCCGGTCGCGCCGGACGTCCTCGGGGTAGTTGAGATTGCCGATGCGCTCGACCTTCTCCTGCCAGGCCTGCTCGTAGGCCGCCACCGCCAGCCGGTTGTTCTTGACCGCCTGGGCATGGACGATCTTCCTGTCGCGCAGTTCGGCGCTGCGGCGCTGGTAGATGTCGGCGCCGACCTCGGCAATCTGCTGGCTCAGCAGGCCGGCGGAAAGCGCTGGTCTGGTCCGGGGGCTGGTTTCGGCCCTGGACGAAAGGCTGTCCGTCGCCTCTGCCGGGGCGGAGGGCGGCGTGGCATCGTGCCGGTCCCGCCGTCCGTGCGCCAGGTCGGGGGGGCGGTTCTGCCGCGGTCTCGCGGTTTCGCGTGGGGCCGGTGCCGTTTCCTGATGAGGCTGCCGGACTGGTGGCTCCGCCGCCCTTGCGGCGCTCGCGGGCGGGGCGTCGGGTTTGTCCTGCGTGCGGGCGCCGACCGGCTCGGCCACCGGCCGCCGCCCGTGCTCGCCGCTCTCGGCGGGCGCCAAGGATGGTGGCGGGCCGGCCGGCGCCGACTTCTCCAGTGTCATGGTGATCATCCGGCGCGCCGGCTGGCCGGGGTGGGGCGGTCCCGGCCGGATGCCGAAGATCAGCAGGGCGTGCAGGAGGGTCGCGCCCAGCAGCGCGATCCGGAACGGCAGCGGAAAGGCCCCCGGACGGGACATGCGGCGATCAGGCGCGATGTTCGATCGCGCGCTCGATGTGATCCATCAGCAGGGCGCTGATGTTGAGCCCGAACTGGCGGTCCAGTTCCTGTACGCAGGTGGGGCTGGTGACGTTGACCTCGGTCAGGTAGTCGCCGATGACGTCGAGCCCGACAAAGGCCAGGCCCCGCCGCCGGAGCTCGGGGCCGACCTGCGCGGCGATCCAGCGATCCCGTTCGGTCAGCGGCCTGCCCTCGGCGCGGCCGCCGGCGGCCAGGTTGCCGCGACTCTCGCCCTCGGCGGGAATCCGCGCCAGGGCGTAGGGCACCGCCTCGCCATTGACGACCAGGATGCGCTTGTCGCCGTTGGCGATGTCCGGCAGATAGCGTTGCGCCATCACGAAGCGGCGATTGTGCTGCGTCATGGTTTCCAGGATCACGCTCAGGTTCGGGTCGCGCTCGGCCACGCGGAAGATGGAGGCGCCGCCCATGCCATCCAGCGGCTTGAGCACGATCTCGCCCTGTTCGCGCAGGAACTCGCGGAGCCGGCCCGCTTCCCGTGCCACCAGGGTGGGCGCGCAGCAGTGCGGAAACCAGGCCGTGAACAGCTTTTCGTTGGCATCGCGCAGCGAACGCGGCTTGTTGATCACCAGGACACCATGGCTTTCCGCCGCTTCCAGCAGGTAGGTGGCGTAGATGTATTCCTGGTCGAAGGGCGGGTCCTTGCGCATGAGGATGACGTCCAGCGCGTCCAGCGGATGGTCCTCCTCGCTGTCGAAGCGGAACCAGTCCCGCTCGTCGCGCCGCACGTGCAGCCGGCGCATCCGGGCGCAGGTGCGGCCATCGCGGAGGTAGAGATCGTTCAGCTCCATGTAGTGGAGCTGATAGCCGCGGGACTGGGCTTCCAGCAACAGCGCGAAGCTGGTGTCCTTGTGGGTCTTGATGTGTTGGATGGGATCCATGACGATCCCGAGTTTGAGGCTCATGGGTCTGCCGGGTGGGGGTGGGGTGAGCGTGGCCAGCGGCGCGCCGCTTGACTTGGGCGCGAGGCCTGGCTTATAAAGTGCGGCTTTTCCGACTCCAGCCAGGCGAACCGAGGTTCATCATGTCCAGAATATGCCAAGTGACGGGCAAGGGCCGCATTGTAGGCCATAACGTCTCGCATGCTAACAACAAGACCAAGCGGGTCTTCAACCCGAACCTGCACGAACACCGCTTCTGGGTCGAGAGCGAAAACCGCTGGGTGCGCCTGCGCGTTTCCAATCAGGGCCTGCGCACCATCGACAAGCGCGGCATCGATGCGGTGCTGGCCGATATCCGCAAGCGCGGCGAAAAAGTCTGAAGCAGGAGTAGATCATGCGCGACAAGATCAAACTGGTATCCAGCGCCGGCACCGGCCATTTCTATACCACCACCAAGAACAAGAAGAACATGCCGGAAAAGATGGAGATCAAGAAGTTCGATCCCGTCGTCCGCCAGCATGTAACCTACAAGGAAGGCAAGATCAAGTAATTCCGGCTGGCTCGTTGGGCGCATCCGCGGCGGGCGACATTGGCAGGATACGGAAACCCCAAGCTTCCGGCCAGGCTGGTCAGGGAAGCTTGGGGTTTTCTGCGCCGGGCCACCGGCGACGATGCCTACGAGCGCTACCTCGGTCACTGGCAGGCACATCATGCCGACCGGGGGCCGCCCCTGGATCGCAAGGCCTTCCATGCCGCCGAGTTGCAGCGCCGCTGGTCCGGCATCAAGCGCTGTTGCTGAGCCGCGCTTCCCTGGCCCGCGCATCGGTGGCGCCCGCCCTGCCCGCTGAGCGACCGCTCGACCGCCTGCCATGAATTCCGGCGATACCGCGGCTTACGACAGCCTTGCCACCTACCGGCGCCTGCTGGGCTATGCGGCGCCATACTGGCGACCGTTCCTGCTCTCGGTCGTCTCGATGGTCGTCTACGCGGCGCTGGGACCGGCCTTCGCCAAGCTGATCCAGCCGCTGATCGACGGCAGCTTCGTCGACAACGATCCCTCGGCCCTGCGCGCGGCGCCCTTCATCCTCATCGGCCTGTCGATCCTGCGCGGCCTGGCCGGCTTCGGCAGCGACTACTACTCCGGCTGGGTCAGCCGCCGGGTCATCACCGACCTGCGCCGCGACATGTTCGAGCGCTTCCTGAGCCTGCCCTGCGCGGCCTATGACCGCGCCTCCTCCGGCCAGCTGATGTCCAAGCTGCTCTTCAACACCGAGCAGGTTGCCGAGTCCCTCACCAGCGGTCTGACCGGCCTGTTTAAGGACGGGCTGACGATCGTCGGCCTGGTATCGCTGATGGTCTACGAGAACCTGCAACTGTCCATGGTGCTGCTGCTGGTCGGCCCATTGCTGGGCATCAGCATCTCCCGGGTCAGCAAGAGCTTCCGCAAGATCAGCCGGCGCATCCAGGAGTCGATGGGGCATGTCGGGCATGTCGCCCAGGAGGCCATCGACGCTCAGCGCATCGTCAAGGTGTTCAACGGCAAGGCGTACGAGTCCGCCAAGTTCGAACGCGAGAACGAGCTGAACTTCGCCCGCTTCATGAAGCGCGTGGCCACCGAGGCCGTCAGCGGCTCTATCGTCCAGCTCATCTATATCTCCGGCTTCGCCGCGGTGCTGTATGTCGTATCGCTGGAGTCGGTGCGCAGCACCATCACGCCCGGCAGCCTGATTTCCTTCATCGCCGCCATGTCTATGATGCTGAGCCCGATCAAGCGGGTCACCAATCTCGCCAATGTGCTGCAGCGCGGCATCGCCG
This sequence comes from Methyloparacoccus murrellii, assembly GCF_054657115.1. Taxonomy (NCBI): domain Bacteria; kingdom Pseudomonadati; phylum Pseudomonadota; class Gammaproteobacteria; order Methylococcales; family Methylococcaceae; genus Methyloparacoccus; species Methyloparacoccus murrellii. The sequence goes on from NZ_BAAHXD010000005.1 coordinate 75,783, forward strand.
CCGGCGCCAGCATCTTCGAGCTGCTGGATGTCGGCGGCGAACCCGATGACGGCCGCATCGATCTTGCCAGGGTCGAGGGCCGGGTCGAGTACCGCGGTGTCAGTCTCGCCTATCAGGATGACGGCGATACGGTGCTGCGCGACATCAGCCTGTCCATCCCGGCCGGCCGGACCATTGCCCTGGTCGGGCACTCCGGTAGCGGCAAGACCTCGCTGATCCGTCTCCTGCCGCGGCTCTACGAGCCCACATCGGGCGAAATCCGCATCGATGGCCACGACATACGGGAGCTGACCCTCGCCAGCCTGCGCCGGCATATCGCCTACGTCGGCCAGGAAGTCACCCTGTTCAATGACACCCTGGCCAATAACATCGCCTATGGTCACCGCGACACTGCCACGTTCGAGCAGATCCGCGAGGCTGCCCGGGCGGCGCATGCCCTTGCCTTCATCGAGAACATGGCGGATGGCTTCGGCACGATGGTCGGCGAGCAGGGCATCATCCTCTCGGGTGGCCAGCGCCAGCGCATCGCCATTGCCCGGGCGCTGCTCAAGAACGCGCCCATCCTGATCCTCGATGAGGCCACCTCGGCGCTGGACGCCGAATCCGAGCGGCATGTGCAGGAGGCGCTGGAGAACCTGATGCAGAACCGCACGACGCTGGTCATCGCGCACCGGCTCTCCACCATCCAGAATGCCGACCGGATTTACGTCATGCGCGATGGCCGCATCATCGAACAGGGCAGTCACGAGACGCTGCTGGCGCAGGCCGGCCACTACGCCGAGCTCTACCGCCTGCAATTCGGCTCCGTCGCCTGACCGGCCTGGCGCTACAGCCGGTGGCCGCGCCAACCCGCGCAAGGATTGCGCTTTTGACGGGGAAAGCCTATTTTGTGCGACTGTGGGGCTTCTCCCATCGCGAAGGGGTCCGGGTAGACGAAGAAGACGGCGCGCAAGCCGTCCTTTCCAGCGAGGCAATATCCATGTTCGAGTTCCTGTTCATACTGACGGCTGTTTACCTGGCCTATGTCGCCTACGAGGCCTATCAGGCCGTCGAGCGGGCCGAGAAGGGCGAGCCGATCTTCAAGCCGAGGCCGCCGGCCGTCGCCAGCACCGCTGCGGCGACCGCACCGGCGGTTCCCGTCAGAGTCCAGCCCGCAAAGCCGGCGGCGGCCGGCGGCAAAAAGCCTGCCGCCCCCCGGCCGGAACCCGTCGCGAAGGCAACTCCGGCAGCGTCGGCAACGCTGGCCGACGAGCTCCGCAACCCCGCCACCGGCGAGCTGTCCCCGGTGCCGACCAATTACCGGTTCGCCAAGAAATGGATCAAGGACGCGCTGGTGAGCGAAAAGCTGCTGGATCGGGTCTACAAGCCCAGCGAGCTGGACGATGCCACCGCTCTCAAGGTCAAGGAAGCCATCGAAAAACTGCGCGCCATCAAGAAGTACCAGGCTTGACGGCCTGCCCCGGGACCGAGCTGGCCGGCGCCCGCAAGGGCGACCGGCCTTTTCGTTGCCGGCCGGCGGAAATCCCGTCCTGGTTGCCAAACACCCAAGCAGTACGCGGAACAGGCCGCGTGCGTCAGGAGACACATGAACCTTCATGAATATCAGGCCAAGCAGCTGTTCAGGGCCTCTGGCATCGCCATCCCCGATGGCCAGCCAGCCCGCAGCGGCGAGGAAGCCGCGGCAGTCGCGCGGCAGATCGGCGGTCTGCGCTGGGTCGTCAAGGCGCAGGTGCATAGCGGTGGCCGCGGCAAGGCGGGCGGCGTGATCCTGGCGGACAGTCCCGCCGAGGTGGCGGCGGCGACGGACCGCCTTGTCGGCACACGGCTGGTGACGCCACAGTCGGGCGGTGCCGGCCTGCCGGTCGAGGTGGTGCTGGTGGAGGCGGTCCGGCCCATCGCCCGCGAGCTGTACCTGAGCTGCCTGGTCGATCGCGGCAGCGCCCGCGTCCGCTTCATGGCCTCCGCCGCCGGCGGCATGGACATCGAGGACGTTGCCGCCACCTCGCCGGAAAGAATCCTGACCTGCCTGATCCACCCCGCCGCCGGTCTGCAGGGCTATCAGGCGCGGGAACTGGCCTTCGGCCTGGGGCTGGCCGGCGATCAGGTCAAGGCGCTGCACGGCATCATGGCGGCCATGCTGCGGCTGCTGCTGGACAAGGACCTCGGCCAGATCGAGATCAACCCGCTGATCGTCACCGGGGATGGCGACCTGCTGGCGCTGGATGCCAAGATCAATGCCGACGACAACGCCCTTTACGCGCATCCCGACATCGCCGCCCTGCGCGACGAGGCCCAGGAAGACCCGACCGAGACCGCTGCCCGGGCGCATGATCTCAGTTACGTCACCCTCAACGGCACCATCGGCTGCATGGTCAATGGCGCCGGGCTGGCCATGGCGACGCTGGACGTGATCAAGCTGCATGGCGGCGAGCCGGCCAATTTTCTCGATGTCGGCGGTGGTACCACGGCCGCCAAGGTGGCCGAGGCGTTCAAGCTCATCCTTGCGGACGGCAAGGTGAGGGCCGTGCTGGTCAACATCTTCGGCGGCATCGTCCGTTGCAACCTGATCGCCGAAGGCGTGATCGCCGCGGTGAAGGAGGTGGGCGTGCGGGTATCGGTCGTGGTCCGGCTGGAAGGCACCAATGCCGAGGAAGGCCGCCACCTCCTGGAAGCCTCCGGACTGGCGCTGATCGCCGCCAGCGACCTCGACGATGCCGCCAGGAAAGCCGTGGAGGCTGCGCAATGAGCATACTCGTCGACAAGCATACCCGTGTCATCTGCCAGGGCTTTACCGGCAAGCAGGCCACCTTCCACTCCCGGCAGTGCCTGGAGTACGGTACCCGGCTGGTCGGCGGCGTCACGCCGGGCCGCGGCGGCCAGGAGCATCTGGGCCTGCCGGTCTTCGATACCGTGCGCGAGGCCGTGCGTGCCACCGGCGCCACCGCCAGCATGATCTACGTGCCGCCACCCTTCGCGGCGGATGCCACCCTGGAGGCCGCCGACGCCGGCGTGAAGATCATCGTCTGCATCACCGAGGGCATTCCGGTGCTGCACCTGCTGCGGGTCAAGGCGGCGCTCGCGGGCAGCGATGCCGTGCTGATCGGGCCTAACTGTCCGGGCATCATCACCCCCGGCGAATGCAAGATCGGCATCATGCCCGGCTTCATCCACCAGCCGGGTTCCATCGGCATCGTCTCCCGTTCGGGGACGCTGACCTACGAGGCGGTCTTCCAGACCACCCGCGCCGGCCTGGGCCAGACCACCTGCGTCGGCATCGGCGGCGATCCGATCAAGGGGCTGGATTTCATCGACGTACTGTCGCGCTTCGAGGCCGACCCCGCCACCAAGGGCATCATCATGGTCGGCGAGATCGGCGGCAGCGCCGAGGAGGAGGCCGCCGAGTACATCAGGGCGCATGTCAGCAAGCCGGTGGTCGGCTACATCGCCGGCCTGACGGCCCCGCCCGGCAAGCGCATGGGCCATGCCGGGGCCATCATCACCGGCGGCAAGGGCACCGGCGCCAGCAAGGTGGCGGCGCTGAAGGCGGCGGGTGTCGCGGTGGTGGATACGCCTACCGAGATGGGACAGCGGATGCTGGCCGCGCTGGGGGGCGGCACGGCCGGGTAGCCAGGCTCTGCCTGCCGGCGCGGCCCGCCTCAGCCTATCGGGCCGTGCCGGTCCGGCGCCAGGTCCTCGACGTGGATGCCGCAGATCCCCGCGCGGCGTTCCGAGAAATACAGTTGCAGGGTACGGCGCACGGTCTCGAAGGCGAGTTCCTCCCAGGGGATCTCGTGCTCGTGGAACAGCCGCACATCCAGGCTTTCCTCCCCGGCCGCGAACCTTGGTTCCGCCATCCGGCCATGGAAGAAGGCATAGACCTGCGAGATGTGCGGCAGGCTGAACAGCGTGAACAGCGGGCCAAGGTCCACCTCGACCTGGGCTTCCTCCCACGCCTCGCGGCGGGCGGCCTCGGCCAGCGTCTCGCCCAGTTCCATGAAGCCGGCCGGCAGGGTCCACAGGCCGAGCCGCGGCTCGATGGCGCGGCGGCAGAGCAGCACCTGCTCGCCGAATACCGGGATGCAGCCGGCGATCACCTTGGGATTCTGATAGTGGATGGCACCGCAGGCATCGCAGACGTGGCGGAGCCGGTCGTCGCCCGCGGGAATCGCCTGCCGTACCGGCTCGCTGCACTGCGGACAATAGTTGATAGGGCTGTTCATCGCCATGCTCGGGCTGCCGACTGGCCGTGCCGCTTCAGTCGGCCATGGCGCCGATCAACTGATCTTCCAGCGCGAACCGCACGCTCAGGGCCTCTTCCAGTCGCGCCAGGTCGGGGCCCAGCGATTGGGTCAGCGCCTCGCCGGTCAATCCCTCGCACGTGTCGTTGAAGTCGACGGCGGCATCGGTCGCCTGCATGAACTGCGGGTAGAGCCGGTTGGCCAGCGCCTGGACCCGCTCGCGGCGTTCCGGCACATCGGTCAGGCGCGGATACATTTCGAAATGGCCCAGCGAGATGTAGTCGACCAGGACCTGGCAGAACTCCCGCACCTGGCTGTCCAAGGACTGTCCGGCCTGGAACGGTTGCAGCCGCTGCAAGGCGGCGAGGAGCGACCACAGCTGCCGGCGCTCGTCCAGGAGCTCCTGCACGACGCGATGATCGTGCGCCCGCCGTTCGGTGAGTGTTTCGGACATTTCAGCGTTCCCTGTTGTTTTTGATGGCCGATACTGTATGCCATCCGCCGCCCGCGAACAATTCCGCGGCCAGCACCCGGCAGGCTATCGGCGACCCGGGATTGGGCTTACCATCGCGGCTCTCGTCACCCCTGAAGCAGAGTTGAAAAACCATGATTCGCAGCATGACCGCCTATGCCGGCGGCGAACGGGAATGGGACGGCTGGGCCCTCGCCTGGGAAGTCCGTACCGTCAACCACCGTTTTCTCGATCTCTCCCTGCGGTTGCCCGAGGCCTTGCGTTTCCTCGAATCGGAGGTACGCGGCCGCATCGGCCGGCAGGTCAGGCGCGGACGGGTGGAGGCGACCCTGGCCTGGAAGCCGGCTGTCGCGGGCACGGCAGCGATCCAGCTGAATCCGCAGCTGGTCGGGCAACTGCTGGAAGCGGCGCGCGAGGTCGAGCGGCTGGCGGCTTCATCCCTCGCGCCCTTCGATGCGCTGGCCGTGTTGCAATGGCCGGGCGTGCTGCATCAGCCCGAGGCCGATCGCGACCGGCTGGCCGAGCAGACCCTGGCCCTGCTCGACGAGACCCTGGACCAGCTGATCGCCGGCCGCGAAACCGAAGGCCGTCAGCTGGCCGCGCTGATCGAGGAGCGCTGCGCCGGCATCCGCCGGCAGGCCGCGATTGCCCGGGAGCGGCTACCGGCGGTGCTGGGCGCGATTCGCGCCCGTATCCTCTCGCGCCTGGCCGAGATCGGGGCGACGCCCGATGCCGACAGACTGGAGCAGGAAATGGTCTATCTGGCCCAGAAGCTGGATGTCGCCGAGGAACTCGACCGGCTGGAAACCCACCTCAACGAGGTCAGCCGCACCCTCCGGCAACACGAGCCGGTCGGCCGGCGCCTCGATTTCCTGCTGCAGGAGCTGAACCGCGAGGCCAATACCCTGGGCTCCAAATCCGCCGATGCCGAAACCACCCAGATATCGGTCGAAATCAAGGTGCTGATCGAGCAGATGCGCGAGCAGGTGCAAAACCTGGAGTGACGGTGCGGCCCGTTCCAGCCGGTCCCGGCCACGCCCGAGCGTCCCCCGCTTCTTGGGGGTCTTTGGGTGGCTTCGGCTCGCCAGCCCGTCCCCGGAGTGCAGAGCCGATACGGCAAGCGCCTGCTCAGGTTTCGGGGGACGCCGATGGGCAATGTCTCCGGATCATGTCCGAGAGCTGGTTGAGGTCCATGGGTTTGGCCATGAAATCCGTCATGCCCGCGCCGAGGGCTGCCTGCTGTTCCTCGGCCATGACCCCGGCGGTCAAGGCGATGATGGGCAGCCGGGTCAGCTGCAATTCCCGGCGAATGCGGCGAGCGGCCTCCAGGCCGTTCATCACCGGCATCTGCACATCCATCAGCACCAGGTCGAAGTCCGCGGGATGGCCGCGAAGATGCTCCAGCGCTGCCTGGCCATCGACGGCGAGGGTTACCTTTGCGCCGCGCTTCGTGAGTGCCTTTTCGGCAACGAAGCGGTTGAGTTGGGCATCGTCGGCCACTAGCACCCGCAAGCCGTCTAATGAAGGGCTATCTGTCGGATGTGGGGTGGTCTCGGGAAGCGGTATGTCCTCCATCCGGCCAAACGGCAGCTCAACCCAGAAGGTACTGCCCTTGCCGGCCTCGCTGTCGACCCCGATGGCACCGCCCATCAGTTCCACCAGCTGTTTACTGATCGTCAGCCCGAGGCCGGTGCCACCGAAACGCCGGGCGATGCTGCCGTCCGCCTGCCGGTAGGCCTGAAACAGGCCGGCTACTTGCTCAGGAAGCATGCCAATGCCGGTGTCTTCCACCTCGAAGCGCAACCGGACCTGATCGGCCAGCACCTCCAGCGGCTTCACGCGCAGTGTGACACCGCCCACATGCGTGAATTTGACCGCATTGCTGACAAGATTCAGCAACACCTGCTCAAGCCTCAGCGCATCGCCACGTAGCCGTCCGTTGAGGTTTGTGCGGTCGTCCACCCACAGTTCCAGGCCCCTCTCGCGTGCCGATCCACCCATCAGGCTGTCGATCTGGTGCAGCATCTCCTCAAGCTTGAACGGTCGCCGCTCGATTGCTAGTTCCCCCGCCTCGATCTTGGAGAAATCGAGGATATCGTTGAGGATGGTCAACAACGAATGGCCCGCCGCACGCATGCGCCGCACCATGCCCTTGGCCTCTTCGGGCAGAGGTTCTTCCTCCAGCAGCTGAGCGATACCCAGCACGGCGCTCATGGGCGTGCGGATTTCATGGCTCATGCTGGCCAGGAACAGGCCCTTGGCCTCCAGCGCGGTCTTGAGCTGGTCGGTGCGTTCCGCGACCTTCTGCTCCAGGTCGAGATTCATCTTCATGATCTGCTGCTCCAGTGCCTCGCGTTCGGTGACATCCAGCAGGATGCTATGGGTGCACAGGAAGCGGCCTTCGTTGTCGCACTGGATGCGGCCAGTAATCTGCACGATAATGGGGCGCCCATCGGCCCGGCACAAGAACAACCTGCCTTCGACACCATGGGTGCGCTTGAACTCCTCGAACTTCGTCTCAAACTGATCCCGAAAGGTGTCCGCCCAATAGTCGACAAAATTTTGTCCTAACAGCTCTTGGGGCTTCTCGATGCCCAGGAGGTCCGCTAGCTTCTGGTTGGCATCAAGCCAGCGGCCCTCACGGTCCAGCGATTGATAAGCGATGGGCATATATTCGAACAGGTCACGGAAGCGCCGCTCGCTGGCGATCAGGTTCAGCTCGTTCTGCTTGCGCTGGGTAATGTCCAGGGTGATGCCCAGCATGGCGGTGGCCTGGCCGGCAGCACCGAAGATCCCGCGGCCCATGGCCCTGATCCAGCGATAACCGCCATCGGGCTGGACGATGCGGTATTCGGTGACATAGTCCTGGTGCTGCTGGAGGGCGTCGCGCACCAGCTGGTCGGTGGCCGCGCGGTCGTCGGGATGCAGCACGGACAGAAAATGCGCATAACCGGGGGTTGCGTCAGGCGGAAGCGCCAGATGCTGGCGACAGAGCGGCGACCAGTCGAACCGGTCGGTGGCGATGTCCCAGCACCAAATACCTGCCCCGGCGGCCTCGGTCGCGAGCCGAAGCCGCTGCTCACTCTTCTCCTGTGCCAGTTGCTCGCGTGCTTGCGCCAACGCTTCTAGCTGTAGACGGATCTCGGTGATGTCCTCCACCATACACAGGTGGCGGAGCCGTTCGCCTTCGGCCACCTTCACCGGTGCGACGGTCATGCCCACCCAGGCCAGGCTGCCATCCGGTTTCAGATAGCGTTTTTCCTGCTGGAACCTGGCTATCTCGCCGGCGTTGAGCCGGGCCATGTTATCCAGGTCTTCCTGCACGTCGTCCGGGTGGGTGATGCGCATCCAGTCCAGCGCGCGCATCTCGGCGAGGCTGCGTCCGGCGATCTCGGCAAACCGCGCGTTCAGCTCCAGGATTCGACCATCTACGGAATCGATCAGGGCGACGCCGACGGGCGCTTGCTCGAACAGGACCTGGAATCGGCTGGCGTAGTCCGCCCGCTCGCGCTGAGTTTGCAGCAAAAGCGCCCAGCGGCGGTCCTGGCGGTCGCTCCACCAGGAGACCCCGATACCCATGAGCAGGAATTCAAGAAGGCCAAGGCCATCTGGCAGATGGCTGAGTTTCAGGCTGTAGCGTGGTTCCATGAAGAACCAGACCGCCAACCCGCCGGATAACAAGGTGGCCGCCACCCCGGCACGCAGGCCACCCAGAACGATGCTGGTAAAGACGGCTGGGTAAAAGAAAAACCAGATGCGGGGCTGGATTTGATCCCACACCAGCGACTGGAGCCAGCAGGCGGCCCCTGGCGCCAGCAGGGCCAGCATCAGGCGTGTGTGCCTGCGGGCAAGCATGGATTGCAGCTGCTTCATCGTTCGAACCCCTGACGGCGCCATGTTTCCCGGAGGCCGGCTGAGCACAGTCAAGCCGCCTCGGCTTGTTGGCGATCATACGCCGCTCCCCCCCGGGTGTTGCGGGCCGCGGTCGTATCGGCGCGGGTTTTGCCGGACCGGCAGAGGGGCGCGCGGGCAGCATCTCCCGTGTTTCCTGTCCGGTGGACGGGGCCTCGTTGGCGTGCGGCCAGGCATCCGTGCCGGATTTCCGTGCCTGCCGTGTTCCATGGGCACTGCCGCCGCACGCGCCCGGCAGATCGCCGCAGCTTATCCCCATTTTTCGTGGACAGCCTGTCAAACAAGCTGTGGATATCTCTTCAGGTCTCTGATGGCAAAGCCGGTTTTCGGTCTGGCTGAAAACGAGTCAGCTCTTTCGGGCGCGCCCAGGGGGGCCGCGAAGCGGCCGGGGCCCCGGCGCTAGCGGATCAGGCAGAGCGCCACCAATGGCGCGACGTTGAACAGGAAGATGCCGATCTTGAACAGCGCCATGCCGGCATAGTGGATCGCATCGAAGGTCGCGACCGACAGCCGGAACCAGCGCCGGTGCAGGTGATACAGCGTGTCATGCCCAAAAGCGAAGGCAGCGAACCAGAGACAGAGCAATCCGTAGTTGACCGCCAGCGATCCGAGCAGCCACGCCTGAAGTTCGGGAATTGTCATGATGTCGCCATTCTGTGCGGTGGAACGGGCCCGGATCGGGACATCTGGCAGCGGCGCCAGTGCTGCCGCAAGCGGGGCAGCGCTGTCCCCCGGTCAGCCGCACAGGTTGCGGCAAGAACCCTCCGTCCCTGTGCAGCAGGCGCCAGCGACCGCGCGCTACGTTCTGGCGGAGTTGCCGTCGGGGGCAGGGTATTGTCCCGATCAACCGGGCGCGACGGGCCTATTGCTGCTTTTCCTGCTTGAGCGCTTGCAGCGCCTTGGCGCAACCGACCGACATCTGCTCCTTCTTGCCGAGAAGACATGCCTTGATCCGGCCACCGCCGGCGGGCACGTTGGGACAGAGCCGCTCGATATCCGGCGCGCAGTAGGCCAGAAAACCGTTCGCCGGGTTGTCCTTCGTTGGCGGTTCCTTCGCCCATGCATTGACGGATGCCATCAACAGCATGGCCAGCAGGGCCCGATATGTCGTCGTCATCAGCGATCTCCGGTACGAGGTGATGAAAGCCCGGCATCGTCGCGCAGGGCGAACCATGACCGCGAGACCAGGGCAGGGGGGCGAAGAGTGTGTCGGATGCGGCGGTTCCGGGCAACCCTGGGCGGATGCGATGGCGCCGTGCCTCGGCAAGCCGCCAGCTTGAAGGCTCCGCGCGGTTCTGGCAGGGGGGCGTTATGCTGTCAACCAGATGCGACCCGTACCGCCGACATGCAGGGCAAGCTTGAGGATATCGGCTTCCGTGACCCGGCACCGCGGCGAGATCATCCCGATGGACCGGCGATTGCCGGTGTTTCCCTCCGCGATGCCACCGGCACGGGTATTATCCAGCCGGGAGGTTTCGCAACCCTGGACAGGAGCCGGACCATGACCTTCACCTTGCCGCCGCAGAAACACCTCGCCTGCATGATCGGGCATCCGGTCGCCGAAAATCCGATCGATCGGATGTTCGATGCGGTGTTCGCCCATCATGGCTTGCACTGGCAGTTCTGGAAAAGCGACGTGGCCAGCGAGGCCGAGGTCGCCGCCGCCATCGGCGGTATCCGCGCCCTGGGATTTGCCGGCGCCTGCGTCACTGTGCCCTATAAGGTGGCTGTCGTGCCTTACCTGGATGCCGTCGACGACGATGTCAGGGCGATCGGCGCGGCCAATTACCTGACGATCCGCGACGGCAGGCTGACCGGTCACAACAATGATGGCAAGGGTGTCGTCAAGGCCATCCGCAAGCTCACCCCGATCGAGGGCAAACGGATCGTCATGCTGGGTGCGGGTGGCGCGGGACGGGCCATGGCCGTGGAGCTGGCCTGGGCTGGTGCGGCCCATCTGACCCTGGTGACCCGGCGGGCAGCGCAGGGCCAGGATGTCGCTCGCATGGTGATGCAAGCATCCGGCGTGCCATGTACGTGGCAGCCATGGAGTGGTGACATCCGCCTGCCACCCGCTACCGACATCCTGATGAACGCCACCCATCTCGGCTGTGCCCCGGAACGGGAACCCGTTCCGGTGGACTGGAATACCCTGGCGCCGGCCACGACCGTCGTGGACGTCATCACCAACCCGAGGCTTACGCCCTTCCTGAGCACCGCACAGGCAAAGGGGTGCCCGATTGTCGATGGTGTCGAGATGCTGGTGCAGCTGGCGATGCAGATTTTCGAGGCGTGGACCGGCATCCCGCCGGATGAAGCCATTTTTCAGGCGGCGGTTGCCCGTGCCCTGGGCGAAGCGCCGGCCTAGATGCGAGGCGGACCATGGCGACCTGTCGGCACCACCGACGATCACCCGGACCGGCATCCTTCCACGCGGATGGAAAGCGGGGCCGTTCACCCGGGGGTTGACCTGTCGCGATCAGGTCACGGCGACGGATGTGACCTGCATGTGACAGAATGTCGGTGCCGGCCGATCGGGTGTCATGCCCGATCGGCCACCCGATCGGTAAACGCCAACAGGCGGGAGGTAGACGATGAAGGCGAGCAATCCCGTGGCCAGGCATGCCCGGACCTACAAGAAATCGACCGTGCAGGTCGACCGCAAGAAGGCAGCCCGAAAAGGCTACATCAAGCACAAAAAGCCCGGAGCCCCCGGGCTTTTTTCTACCCGCGCGCCCTCGTCATGGAACCCCCGGCCCATCACGGGCGATGGCTATCACCCTTGAGCCGTGTGAGCGACCGGCGTTGCGCCGGTGCCGTCGTGGTCTCCCGCACGATTCGGCTGCCAGGCGTCATTCTCCCCCGCCATATCCGCGGCAAGGGAATCAGTTCTGCTCGGGTTCCATCCGCAAGTGCGCATGGAACCAATCCAGGAACTCCCTGGCAAACCGGGCCTGGGGTGAACTGGCCGCATGATATTCCTCGTAGAGACGCAGCGCCTGTATCAGGTGTCTGGCCTCCTGGTCTGTCTCGAGGGTGATGCTCAGGGGTTTGAACCGTGGTGCTGGATGCATCGGGGTGCGCTCCTTGAACTTGCTTATTAACGAAATGCAGGGCTGCCCCAGGTCGCTCCCCCGGCAGCCTTCCGGCGGCGTCGCCACCGTGATGGCAGGCCAAGAGGGGCCGGGATCACGCCTCTCCGGCAACAAGCCCGGGTTTATGCGCCTATTCGCCTCACCATGCTCGTGGCCAGTCGCCGGGCCCGTTGCGGAGGCCGATGCAGCGCCTGCCAGCGTTCGGGGCGATGAGGCTCAGTCCAGGCAACACTTCCTGTCTTGCGTGCCGCAGCCACAGAGGCAGGGGTCGTGACGGCCGACCCCGGGATCCGCGTGGTGGGGCCGCGACGGCGGTGCGTCGCGATCGGTGGACTGCCGGCGGTCAGCGGTCGGATGCCGCCAAGGGCAACTGAGCGGCAATGATACGGCACGGGACGAAGTCAATGGCTACGGCCAGTCCGGCACGGGCGCGCTCCATTCCCCGGTACTGCGCCATGCACGTCCGGCTGCCCCGAACCGGCTTCGCAAATGCCTCGCCAGCGTCCCGGGTCCGGCGCCGACGTTGCTTACCGGCCTGCCCAGCCAGGCCGACGTCAGACTGGTCGCCGACGACCTCAGGACCGACATCCTCAAATGCGGTCAGCCAGGCGGACAGGGTTGCAAACCCCATGGGCGCCCGGTGACCGGTGGTACCTGGGAATGGTGACAGATCTATCCCGTGCGGGTCGCCCCGCGCTGACAGGACTGCCACACGGCCAGCGATCCCGGCAATCCGGCCACCAATGACTACCCGCGCCCGCATCTGTTCGGCATCAGCCGTGGCGAGGATGACAAGGGCTTGCCGAACGGTCGCTGTGAGACCTGTCATGGTCCCGAACCCCAAAACCGGCGCGCCCGGTACTCCGATGCCCGGTGCCCAGCTGAAAAATCCCGAGACCAACGGCTGCTTCACGCTGGATCGAGAAAGGCGCGCCTTGCCCCCGATGAATCCGGCACTCTCCCGAAAATCTCCTGAATACGGCTGATATTACCCATCGTTGAAGCCAAATTTACAGGAAGGTGCGCTTGTGTCGCCCAGGTTCGACTTCCTCGGCTGTTATCTGGCTATCCTTTGGGTATTGCCTTGGCGTGTGGTGTTGAGAGGCAGCGAGCGTGGTGAATAAAAAACGGACACTCCAGTGTCCGTTTTGGGGTTTTAAATGCGGTGCTGCGTTATTTATTGGTCACGAGTTTCCGGCCATTGAGGTCCTGAAGGTGCCTGTCATTGCCGTCGTAAAAGCTTTTCAGTTTGACGAGTTGCGCTTCGGACATCGTAATGGGTTTTTCATACATATACCAGTTCACGCCCTCGGTGCAGGGAGGGGTGGTTAATGAGCCGGAATAGGTATAGAACTTGCTGCTGCCAGTTCCCTTGGGGAGGAGTTTTTTCGGATCAAAGACAAGGTTTGTCGGATTGTGGGTTTTCTCCTCCGGCTTGTTTATCGTATTGTCAAGCATCAACTGGATCTGCGGGTTGTAGGCGCCAGTCTCAATGAACATACCCACGACAGTGATGCGTCCATCGGTGCGTACGTTGACGAAATGCATTTCGCCTTCGAACTTTTGTCCGTTCAGCGTATGCTCGCTCGGTGTGTGCAGGTGGGCTTGCAAGAGCGGGTAAACGTCTTTTCCGACCTTGGTCGTACCCTTGTAGCTTTTGGGGTCAACGGGCTGCACCTGAACGGCATGTCCAGTATTGTAAAAGTCAGCGGTAAACGGTTTCCAGTTGAATGTAAGACCGTTGAGGATGGGCGTTTTCCTGGTGTTCGATATGTCTACCGGGGTTTGTTTGGTGCCAATGGCGCACTCCGCATAGGGGTAGTTTATCGGGGGTGGCGTGCCTGCGCCTTCGATGGCTCCCCAGCCAGCGGGTTGATCCTGCTCCTCGTAATTCCAGTGCGGGACGTCAGCGAAGACTGCCGCGCTGTTTATGATGCCTGCTGCGAGCAGGGCAATTACATTATGTTTTCTCATGGCGTTGCTCTTTTGGGGCTGTAAGGCCTGGCCTCGTCTTAGCATGTGTGTTCGCGACAGTAATCAACCATGGACGGTTTGGCCGGAGGTTGATCTTCTGGCCTGTTAGCGCTCTGTGGCTGAGGCTGTTGTTGTTTGTCGGCAGGAACCATAGTCTGTGGGCTGGTGGCGGCTTGTGGTTGCGAAGGCTTGGCGGAATCTTCGGCGGCATACAGGTTGGTGAAGCAGGTGCAGGCAAAGAACGCGCATATGGCAAGGTTTTTATTGATCATGGGCTTCGGTAAATGAATAGGGTGGGCGAGCGTGGCAGGGAGGATCGGCACCGCCTATGTCATTGGGCATCGTTTTGCATGGATTGAAATATAAGCGGAGTGATCACGGCCGATTCTACGGCCGAGGCGTCATGCGTGCTAGCGGAAATCCACGACCTGCAGATTCCGGCACAACCCATCATCTCGACCGGTACGGATCGCATTGAGCGACGGCCAAGTGCCTGGACGGGAGCGCGCCGGCGATTTACGAAACCTCGTTCATGGCCAACCTCTCCTGCCGGTGCCCCGATAGGCAACCCGGGCGCATGGGCCAGAGCGGAAAGGACCATCAAGTGCGGCCGTGTCATCGCCGATGAAATACTGCCCCCTGCGCCGAAGTGAAACTGACCCACCTGGGCGAGGGTGGCATCGCTCAGGCAGGTGACGGCCAATTAGGTGGTGCGCTTCATCACCGCCGCCGACCTGATGCTGCAACTGGGCACAGCGCGCAGCCAGGGGCGCTTGAAGGAGTATGTCAACCGGTCGGCGCTGGGGCCAAAGCTGCGGGTGGTCGACGAGGTTGGTTACCTGCCCTTCGGGCGGGAGCAAGCCAAGCTGTTATTTAACGTGGTAGCCAGGCGCTATGAGCGAGGGGCCATGGTGTTGACCAGCAACCTACCGTTCACGCAGTGGACCGCTACGTTCGCCGACGACCAGACACTCACCGCCGCGATGCTCAATCGGCTGCTGCACCACGCGCATATCGTGCAGATCACCGGCGAGAGCTGCCGGCTAAAGGACAAGAGAAAGGCCGGTCAGACTGCCCGCAGGGCTGCGGCCACCGAGGCATGAAACGAAGACGATCGAACGTGCCCGGGTGGGGCGGATTGACTTCGGCGAACCGAAAGGATGGTGGGTCAAAAGTAAATCAGCGTTTCCTTCAGCTGTCATGAAGTTGAAGGCGGCATGCGTCAAGTAATATGATCGAGGTGATCCAGTGTCTTCTCATATCTGCGATGCATAAGCTAACCCCCTCGGACCTAAAAACCATCCTGCACTCAAAGCGGGCAAATATTTATTATCTGGAGCACTGTCGTGTTTTGGTGAATGGTGGGCGAGTGGAATATTTGACCGAGGAGGGCAATCGTTCGCTCTATTGGAATATCCCGATTGCCAACACCACTTGTGTCTTGATGGGGACCGGCACCTCCATCACCCAGGCAGCCATGCGTGAGCTGGCGAAGTCCGGGGTTCTGGTCGGGTTCAGTGGTGATGGTGGCACGCCTCTGTTCAGTGCCACTGAGCGAGATACCGATATCGTGTGGTTTCTACCCCAAAGTGAGTACCGCCCCACTGAATATCTCCAGGCCTGGGTTGGCTTCTGGTTTGACGAGACTGCACGGCTTGCCGCTGCCAAGGTTATTCAGAACACTCGTATCGCCTTTCTGCGCAAGCACTGGCTAAGGGAACGTGGGTTTGTGGAAAGTGGCTTTGCGATCTCTCCCGCCCAGCTGGAGTCGATGCTCCTTGGCGCCACTGAGACCATCATGGGCGCCACCGATGTAAATTCGCTGCTGACAGCCGAGGCGCGGTTGACCAAACAACTGTTCAAGCTTGCCGCGCGAGCGGTTGATTACGGCGAATTCATGCGCGCCAAGCGTGGCACCGGCACTGATCCGGCCAATCGTTTTCTCGATCATGGCAATTACCTGGCCTATGGACTTGGCGCCACCGCAACCTGGGTTCTTGGCCTGCCTCACGGGCTGGCGGTCTTGCATGGCAAAACCCGCCGCGGTGGGTTAGTGTTCGACGCCGCGGATTTGGTCAAGGACGCGCTGATCATGCCACAAGCCTTTCTTTCTGCGGCACAAGGGGATGATGAACAGGCGTTTCGTAAGGCTGCTATCGACATGCTGACACGCGCCGAAGCACTGGACCTGATCATCGACACGTTGAAGCAAATCGCGCTGACCACGGAATCCGGTAGGCCATGAACATACTGCTTATCTCGGAGTGCACGAAAAATGCGCTGACCGAGACACGCCGTATCCTTGATCAATTTGCCGAACGCCGGGGCGAGCGTACCTGGCAAACCGCCATCACCCAGCAAGGCCTCGACACCCTGCGTCGCCTGCTGCGCCAGCACGCCCGCAAGAATACCGCCGTCGCCTGCCACTGGATACGCGGCAAGGATCACAGTGAACTGCTCTGGATCGTCGGCGACACCCGGCGATTCAACGAACGTGGCGCGGTGCCCACCAACATCACCCGTCGCGACATCCTGCGCAGCCAGGATGAAAACGACTGGCACAGCGCCGAAACCATCCGCCTGCTCGCCAGCCTTGCCGCGCTGTTCCACGACTTCGGCAAAGCCAGCGTGGCGTTTCAGGCCAAGCTCAAAAGCACCAAGCCGCTGGCCGACGCCTACCGCCATGAGTGGGTTTCGTTGCGGCTGTTTGAGGCCTTTGTCTCGGGTGACAGCGACGATGCCTGGCTGGCTCGTCTCGCCCAGCTACCGGAAAACGCCAGCGAGGATTGCCTGGCCCGACTGGTCCGCGATGGCCTCCACAACGGGCGTCCATTCAGTCCCTTCCGCTCGCTACGTAGCCTGGCGCAGATCACCGGCTGGCTGATCGTGAGCCATCACCGCCTGCCAACGCCGGAAACCTTGAACGAACAGCGCGGCTTGCAGGCCTTGCCGCAAGGCATCGAAAGCCACTGGTGCGGGCAACGGCTTGAAAGCTGCCAGCAAGACATCGCTGCCTGCTGGACATTCGATCGCGGCCTGCCTTTCGCCAGCCAGCACTGGCAAAAACACGCCGCCAAAGTCGCCAGTACGCTTCAGCAACACCTTGCCCGCCAGCCACTACCCGCCACCCCGTCGCCCTACCTGCTGCACCTCTCGCGCCTGGCGCTGATGCTGGCCGATCACTACTACTCCAGCGAAGACAGCCACAAACGCTACGGCGACAAGGTCGGCAAGGGCAAAGCCCTCTACGCCAATACCGACCGCAAGACCGGCCAACTCAAGCAACGTCTCGATGAGCACCTGATCGGCGTCGAGGTCAACGCCAGCCGCAT
Source organism: Methyloparacoccus murrellii (assembly GCF_054657115.1). Taxonomy (NCBI): domain Bacteria; kingdom Pseudomonadati; phylum Pseudomonadota; class Gammaproteobacteria; order Methylococcales; family Methylococcaceae; genus Methyloparacoccus; species Methyloparacoccus murrellii. The sequence goes on from NZ_BAAHXD010000005.1 coordinate 92,806, forward strand.
TGTCCGCGCCCTTCCGCGCCTGGCCGATCAGCTGCCCCGCCTCGTTCATCGAGGCTTCCGCCAGCGCGCCATCCCGGCCTTTGCCTGGCAGAACCGGGCCTGGGAGCTATCCGAAGGCCTACGCAACCGATCGCATGAACAGGGGTTTTTCGGCGTCAACCTGGCCTCCACCGGTTGTGGCAAGACCCTCGCCAATGGCCGCATTCTCTATGGCCTCGCCGACCCCCGGCGCGGCGCCCGCTTTACCATCGCCCTCGGTCTGCGCACTCTCACCCTGCAAACCGGCGACGCTTACCGCCACCGTCTGGCGCTGGGCGATGACGAGATGGCGGTGATGGTCGGTGGCGCCGCCGTGCGCGAGTTACATGAACATAAGAAGGCTGTCAGCCAGGGCGAGGCCAGCGGCAGCGAATCCGCCGATGCTCTCGTCCCCGAATACAGTCCCGTGCTTTTTGAGGGTGCGATCGAGGATGGCCCGCTCAATCGCTGGCTGAAGCAGAGCCCGGCGGCCACCACGTTGATCAACGCGCCGCTGCTCGTCTGCACCATCGATCACCTGATGCCTGCCTGCCAGGGCACACGCGGCGGCCATCAGATACCGCCCATGCTGCGGCTCATGACCAGCGATCTGGTGCTCGACGAGCCGGACGATTTCGGCATCGACGATTTGCCTGCCCTCAGCCGCCTCGTCCACTGGGTCGGCCTGCTCGGCAGCCGCGTACTGCTCTCCTCCGCCACCCTGCCGCCGGCCCTGGTCGAAGGGCTGTTCGAGGCCTACCGCGCCGGACGGGCGGAATTCGTCCAGCATCGGGGTCAATCCCACCGATCGGCCCCCATCTGCTGTGCCTGGTTTGACGAATTCGGCGCGGAAGCCTCCGAGCATGGCGAAACCGGCAGCTACCGTGCCGCGCATGCCAGCTTCGTCGGCAAACGCCTGACCCACCTGGGCAACGCCCCGGTGCGTCGCAATGCCGACATTCTGCCGCTGTCCATCACCCGCGCCAGCCGTGAACGCGTCTGCGCCGATCTCGCCGAGGCCCTGCAACCCGCCATCACCCGCCTGCATGCCGACAACCATCAAACCGACCCGGTCAGCGGCAAGCGCGTCAGCATCGGCCTCATCCGCATGGCCAACATCGATCCTCTGGTCCTGGTCGCCCGCAGCCTGCTTGCCCGGGGCGCGCCCGCCGGCCAGCGCATTCATCTGTGCGCCTATCATTCGCGCCACCCACTGCTGGTGCGCTCGGCCATCGAACAGCGCCTGGATCGCCTGCTCACGCGCCACGATCCGGCGCTACTGTTTGCTGATGCCGAACTGCGCCAGCCACTCGACCGGCACCCGGAGCCGGACCAGATTTTCATCGTTCTGGCGACGGCGGTCGCCGAAGTCGGGCGGGATCACGACTATGACTGGGCCATCGTCGAGCCTTCGTCGATGCGCTCCATCATCCAGATTGCTGGCCGCATCCGCCGCCACCGGCCCGAGGCCTACGCGCAAACCAACCTGCTGCTGCTCGACACCAACATCAAGCACCTGGTCGACGGCCCCGGCAAACCCGCCTTCCTGCGCCCCGGCTTCGAACACCTGGCGGACAAAGGCTTTCAACTCCGCCGCCACCACCTCAGCGCAGCCTTGAGCCCGGAGCAACTCGCCCGTATCGACGCCGCCAGCCGCATCCGCGAACGCGCCGAACCGCACCCGCAAGACAATCTCGTCGACCTCGAACATGCCCGCCTGCGGAACCTGATGCAAGGCGCAACCGAAGGCCAGCGGCAACTCGAATCTGCTGTCCCGCTCTGGTGGCAAACCCCGGCCCACCTCACCGGCTACCTGCAAAAGCAGCAGCCCTTCCGCCACGAGCCGCTCGGCCGGCAACGCTATGCCCTGCTGCCGGACGAGGACGGCGCGATCCGCTTCTATCGCATCGAGGACCCGTTCGAAGGCGGGATGACCGCGGTCGACCACCTGTTACACCCCATGTCCATCACCCCCGCCGACGGCATCAGCCTCTGGGGTGATTCCGACTACGCCAGCGCCCTCCAGCGCCTGGCCGAACACATGAACCTCGACCCCGCCGACTGCGCCCGCCGCTACGGCACGCTGGAACTGCCCTGCAAGGGTTTCGAGGAGGGACAGGGGATCCCGGAAGAGTGGGCCTACCACCACGCACTCGGCTTCAGCCGTTTTCACGAATGATTTTTACCGGAGGCCATGAATGACCGATAACAACGCACTGGCGCCGCCGCCATCCACAGCCGACATCAAAGCCGTCATCACCCAATTCCTCGCCGAGCGCCTCCAGCCCAAGCTGGACAAGGTCGCTGAAGATGACAGCGAGCAACACGAGCGGTTGCGCGCAGCCCATGCGCCGAACACCTGGATTGCCGATGCCGCACGACGAGTCGGGCAGATTCAACAGGTGACCCACGCCATCAAATACACCCATCCGGATGCACGCGGCTCCAGCCTCTATTCGACAGGCAACCCGCATGCCGCTGACACTGAGGTCGGCACGCATACGCTGGGCATGGACCTCGCTGCCGATGTCGTCGGCAATGCAGCGGCGCTGGATGTGTATAAATTCCTCAATCTGCGCCTGGGTGAGCGCAGCCTTCTGGATCTGGCCGTTGCCGGTGAACCCGCGCTGGCGGACGCATTTTCGGATAATCCCGAGGAAGCCAAGGCCTGGATGACTGCATTTGCCACGCTGCCAGATGCCAAGAGCGAAACGGCGTCGCACAAGCTCACCAGGCAGGTGTACTGGCCGCTGGGCGACGGCAATTACCATCTGCTGGCCCCCCTCTTTCCGACGTCACTGGTGCATGGCTTGTGGAAAACCGTCCGCGAACACCGTTTTTCCGATGCAGCCAAGGCGGCCCGCGAAGCCAGGAAAGCCGGGGTCGCCCACCCACACGGCTTCCATGAATATCCGGAACTGGCCATCCGAAGCTTCGGCGGCACCAAGCCGCAGAACATCAGCCAACTGAACAGCGAGCGTTATGGCGAGAACTACCTCCTCCCCGCCCTGCCACCCACCTGGCAATCGCCCGCCATCCGCCCGCCTTTTGCGGTCGGCAGCGTGTTTGACCGCACTTTCGGCAACCGGCCACGGGTGCGGGAACGGGTGCGCACCCTGCGCGCCTTCCTCGAACGCGTTGCCCATTACAACAACATCCAAATCCGCGACAAGCGTGCCGAGCTGACCGCCGACCTCTGCGACGAGGCTCTGCTCTACGCGGCCGAACTGCGCGATGCCGTGGAGAGCGGCGAACTGACGGCAGGCTGGACGCAGGACGCCCGCTGCCAGCTCAACCGCGCCGAACAGCTCTGGCTCGACCCGCTACGCCGCCATCTCGATGCCGACTTCGCCCGTGACTATCAACGCGACGAATGGCCGGATGACATCTGCCGCCGTTTCGGCAACTGGCTCAACGCCCGCCTGACGACCGACAAGCTACCGATGAGCGCAGTCGAAGCCGACCACTGGCGCGTCGTACTGGAAAAAGAAATGCGCCTCTTGCGCCGGGAGCTTGCCGACCATGAATGACATCAGCGGACTCATCCTGCTCCCGCGCCTGCGGGTGCAAAACGCCAACGCCATTTCCGGGCCCTTGAGCTGGGGCTTTCCTTCCCCCACCGCCTTTACCGGCTTTGTCCATGCGCTGGAACGCAAGCTGACGGATCAGCTATCCGAGGGCTTTGCCGGGGTAGGCATCGTCTGCCACCACTTCGAGCCGCAGGTATCGCAACCGGCGGGCTGTCGCCACCGTGTTTTCTGCCTGAGCCGCAATCCGGCCGGCAGGGATGGCGGCGCGCCGGCCACCGTGGAAGAAGGCCGCGCCCACCTGGAAATCAGCCTGCTGATTGCCGTGCGCGACTACTTTGCCGACAATGAAGGCCAATACTTGGCCGAAGACCTGCAACACGCCGCCTACGGCATGCGTCTGGCCGGCGGCAGCCCGCTGTATCGCCCCGGCAAGCGCCACGAAGCGAGCTGGCACCCTCTCGCTGGCAATCTCGACGCCGACATTGACGTCTTCCGCAAACTCCGCCGCCGGTTGCTACCCGGCTTTGCCCTGGTGCAGCGCGACGACCTGCTCCAGGCCCATCTGGCGGACATGCGGCAAACCGACCCCGCCAGCACCGCGCTGGATGCGCTGCTCGACCTGTCCCGACTCAACTTCGAGCCGGCCAGCGAGCCGAACAGTACCGGGAAAGTCACGTGGGAAATCCGCAAGAAGCCGGGCTGGCTGGTGCCGCTGCCCGTCGGCTATGCCGGCATTTCGCCGCTTTACGCCCCCGGCGAGGTCGCCAACAGTCGTGATGATGGCACGCCTTTCCGTTTTGTCGAAAGCCTCTATTCCCTCGGCGAATGGGTCAGCCCGCACCGGCTGGACACCCTCGAGCAACTGCTGTGGACGCATGAAGCCGACCCCGACGCAGGGCTGTACCGCTGCCGCAACCGCCACGCCGAATTCATGGCCGACCACTTCACCGAATCCCAAGCATCCACCCAGGAGTAACCATCATGGCCAACAACGACCTCAAGACCGCCTCCGTCCTCGCCTTTGAACGCAAGCTTGATCCTTCCGACGCGCTTTTCAGCGCCGGCAAATGGGATGACCGCAACCAGGGCGAAACCTGGGCCAATGTGACCGTTCGAGAAAAATCAGTCCGAGGAACAATCTCGCACCGCAAAGCAGGACAGGGAGCAGGTGCAGCCAAGCTCTCCGGCGAAATCGAGTCACCCAATCCACAAACCATCGACACCGCCACCCTGCCCAATAGTGCCGACACCCTGCGCGCCCGCTTCACCCTGCGCGTGCTGGGCGGCGCGGGCACGCCCTCGGCCTGCAATAACGCCGCTTATCAGGCCAAGCTGCAAGCCACGGTGCAGGACTACGTGAACACTACCGGCTTTGCCGAGCTTGCCCGCCGCTACGCCACCAACCTCGCCAATGGGCGTTTTCTCTGGCGCAACCGCATGGGTGCCGAGCAGATTGAAATCCAGGTGCGCCAACTGGCCCAAGGTGTAGCCACGCAGTGCTGGCAATTCGACGCACTGAGCTTTTCGCTGCGCCATTTGGACACGAGTAGTCCCGAACTCGACGCGCTGGCCCAGGCCATCGAACATGGCCTCAGCGGCCAATCGCACACGCTGCTGGAAGTCATCGCCTATGCCCGCATCGGCGATGGCCAGGAGGTTTACCCCTCGCAGGAATTGATTCTCGACAAGGGCGACAAGAAAGGGCAGAAGAGCAAGACGCTCTACAAGGTCGGCAATGTCGCCGCCCTGCACAGCCAGAAAATCGGCAATGCCCTGCGCACCATCGACACCTGGTATCCCAGGGGAGAAGCCGACGAGGACCTCGGCCCGATTGCCGTCGAGCCCTACGGTTCCGTCACCTCGCAAGGCAAGGCCTACCGTCAGCCCAGGGACAAGGCCGATTTCTACAACCTGCTGGATGCCTGGGTGCTAAAAGGCAAGGCTCCGGAAATCGGCGACCGGCATTTCGTGATGGCGACGCTGATTCGCGGCGGCGTCTTCGGCGAGAAGGACTGAGGCATGGACGCCTATATCGATCTCCAACTGCTGCCTGACCCGGAATTTCCCGCCCCGATGCTGAGGAATGCGCTTTTCGCCAAGCTGCACCGCGCCCTGGTCAGCCACGGCCAGGGTCGCATCGGCATCAGCTTTCCCCAGGTCGGAAAGAAAGCCGGGGACCTCGGCGACTGCCTGCGCCTGCACGGACAGGCCAGCGATCTGGAAACGCTGATGGCCAGCGGCTGGCTGCAAGGCATGCGTGACCACCTCACCACCTTCGCCATCCGGCCGGTGCCGGAGGGGACACAGCACCGCGTCGTTCGCCGCGTCCAGGCGCAAAGCAGCCCGGAGCGGTTGCGCCGGCGCCTGATGCGTCGCAAGGGCCTCGCCGCCGATGAAGCCAGGGCCGCCATTCCGGACAGCGCCGCGGAACGTCTGAACCTGCCCTGGCTGGACATCGGCAGCCAGAGCACCCGGCAGACATTCCGGCTGTTCATCGAACACCTGCCGCCACAGGCAACACCGAGCCCGGGGACCTTCAGCGCCTATGGTCTCAGTAACCAGGCCAGCATCCCCTGGTTCTGAACCCATTTTTCAGGGAGAGCTCCTATCCAATGAAAATCAATGGCTTGGCCGGCATGCCAAAAAAAGGTCCGCTTGCCGAAATGACAGGCTTTTCTTTAAAAATTAGATAAATACGCCCACTGAAATCTCGTTCACTGCCGCACAGGCAGCTCAGAAAAGCAAAAAAGTCCGCCGACCGTGGCCGGCGGGGTTCACTGCCGCACAGGCAGCTCAGAAAATCCTCGCCGGCGGACAATCGGGCCTGCTCCCTGTTCACTGCCGCACAGGCAGCTCAGAAACGCGAATGTCCGGGCTCGACCAAAACAACGTGGTTCACTGCCGCACAGGCAGCTCAGAAATGTTGACATGCCCACATGGAACCATCGCCGGCGTTCACTGCCGCACAGGCAGCTCAGAAAATCCGGCGCCCGGAACACGCCGGCGATGGTTCGTTCACTGCCGCACAGGCAGCTCAGAAAGATTGACGCTCCAGCCGCAGCGCATCGCAGATGTTCACTGCCGCACAGGCAGCTCAGAAACAGCGATTTCACGGTGCCGCTGTGCGGCCAGGCGTTCACTGCCGCACAGGCAGCTCAGAAAGCCTGGGCAATCGACAGCGCGGCGTCCCCATCGTTCACTGCCGCACAGGCAGCTCAGAAATGACACAGCTGCTGGAGGCCCGCCAGACGGCGGTTCACTGCCGCACAGGCAGCTCAGAAATCGAACCCGCACGCCTGCACTGACAGTTTGTGGTTCACTGCCGCACAGGCAGCTCAGAAAAGAGCGTGGCGGACATGCTGCAGGCGCTGGGGGTTCACTGCCGCACAGGCAGCTCAGAAATCATCGAATACCCTCGGCGTGAACCGACACGCGTTCACTGCCGCACAGGCAGCTCAGAAAGCTCGGTGATGGTCTGCGCCTCCTCCACCCAAGTTCACTGCCGCACAGGCAGCTCAGAAATTGTAACTGCGGGGCCGCGAGCGTTTCACCGCGTTCACTGCCGCACAGGCAGCTCAGAAAAGAGGCCGCATGCGTTATCGATTGAACCTGGAGTTCACTGCCGCACAGGCAGCTCAGAAAGGCGACGGTTACGGCGGTAGCGGCGGCTACGGGTTCACTGCCGCACAGGCAGCTCAGAAAGGCCTGCCGCGTCCAGCTCATCCTGTAGCGCCGTTCACTGCCGCACAGGCAGCTCAGAAAAAATCGTTGCTGCTGGGGCCGCAGTCGACCATGTTCACTGCCGCACAGGCAGCTCAGAAAATTGCGTCCTGCTGAGTGCGCACCGTGTCGAACGTTCACTGCCGCACAGGCAGCTCAGAAATTCTGTGCATCGTCCAGTTTCCACGCCTGCTCGTTCACTGCCGCACAGGCAGCTCAGAAATGCTGAAAACAGCTGGCATCGGCGATACCAATGTTCACTGCCGCACAGGCAGCTCAGAAATTCGCGTCGAAAGCGCTCAGAGCACACAGGACGTTCACTGCCGCACAGGCAGCTCAGAAAGCTGGACGGAGGTGCCGTGAACACCTGCATCACGTTCACTGCCGCACAGGCAGCTCAGAAAAGATTGGCCAAGGTCAGCCAAACGGCGATTCATGTTCACTGCCGCACAGGCAGCTCAGAAAATCTCCGGCATCAAGCATGGCTACCGCTGGACGTTCACTGCCGCACAGGCAGCTCAGAAATGATCGACATGACGCCGCAGGAGTTGCAAACCGTTCACTGCCGCACAGGCAGCTCAGAAAACTGGTGATGCCTTGCACGGCGGTTGCCTCGTTGTTCACTGCCGCACAGGCAGCTCAGAAACGCCTGAAGGCGCTGGCGCAGAGCGTCAACACGTTCACTGCCGCACAGGCAGCTCAGAAAAGGTGGTCAACAACTGGATGCGCCGCGGGAATGTTCACTGCCGCACAGGCAGCTCAGAAAAAGAGCCTGACCAACAGCTTGAAAGAAAGACCCGTTCACTGCCGCACAGGCAGCTCAGAAAAGTTGTGCGATGAGCGCATCGTCGCGCTCGACGTTCACTGCCGCACAGGCAGCTCAGAAAATGCGCCGACGCTTTGGCAGACGCGGTCGATCGTTCACTGCCGCACAGGCAGCTCAGAAAGATAGACCGGCTGAACAGCGCCGGTTGCTCGATGTTCACTGCCGCACAGGCAGCTCAGAAAATTGATCGCCAGCCGGAAGCACAGCTGCCATTCGTTCACTGCCGCACAGGCAGCTCAGAAATATGACGAATTCTCCACCATCCTCGTGGCTACGTTCACTGCCGCACAGGCAGCTCAGAAATCGCTGAAATCACCGCCTACGATCCCGGCACGGTTCACTGCCGCACAGGCAGCTCAGAAAGAGCAACAAATGGCCGTCATCGAAGCAAAGAGGTTCACTGCCGCACAGGCAGCTCAGAAAAAATGCGCCGAGGCGCAAGCCTTGCGCAAAGCGTTCACTGCCGCACAGGCAGCTCAGAAAAACTCGACCGGCGACAGCGCGACCGAGTAACTGTTCACTGCCGCACAGGCAGCTCAGAAACACGGCGAAGCCGGGCACTTCTCCGCGCGAAACGTTCACTGCCGCACAGGCAGCTCAGAAATACACCCGCGACGGCCGCCCGGCCATGCTGCACGTTCACTGCCGCACAGGCAGCTCAGAAAAAATTCGCCTTTGCCCGCCGGCTGGGGGTCCATGTTCACTGCCGCACAGGCAGCTCAGAAACGTCTACCCAGCGCAGATCGTGCGCGGGGTCGTGTCGGCGCCGGTTGCGGCTGATCCCGAAGCGGAACACGCAGCCGGATTTGTTCCATGGACAACCACGGAACGCCAGCGCCTTGAACGGCCCGGGTTCGGGGACTTTGGTGGAACGCCCCGGAAGGGGGCATGGAGCCGGCGAAAGGATTCGAACCCTCGACCCGCGCATTACAAGTGCGCCGCTCTACCAACTGAGCTACGCCGGCCAGGCGGATGGCGGATACTGGTCCGCATGTATGTGCGATGACGGCATGTCCCCGGTCGCTGCCGGCCCGGCGAGTCATCGCCTGGTCGTGCGGGGGCATCCGCGAGCAGATGGACCAACCTGATGTGAGATCAACTCCCTTGATCCGTATCCCGCTGAAATCGCCTTATTGCTGAGAAAGAGGTATTTCTGCGATACATCAGGCTGGCCCGGGTACCTTACCAGATGTCGTCATGGCATTGCAAAGGCTGCCCGGCCGGATGGCCGCATGCGGCGCGGTGTCTGGCTAGGCATAATGGCGCCGGTGGCGGACGCCACGCATCGCGAAACCACATCCGGGGGTGCGCCCTATGTCCATCAGCCTGAACAGCCTGCTGTCTTCCTCGGGGCTCATGCCGCATGGCATGTGCCTGATGTGGAAGCCGGAACTGCTGATCCTGCATGTCGTGTCGGATACCCTGATCGCGCTGTCCTACTTCTCCATCCCCTTTGCGCTGGCGTTCTTCGTTTCCAAGCGCAAGGATCTGGAATACCGCTGGATGTTCAATCTGTTCGCGGCGTTCATCCTCGCTTGCGGCACCTCGCACGTGTTCGACGTCTGGACGCTGTGGCGCCCGGATTACCTGGCTCAGGGCCTGGTCAAGGCCGCGACGGCCCTCATCTCGTTGGCCAGCGCGATTCTGCTCTGGCCGGTGTTGAGGCAGGCCCTGCAGCTGCCGAGTCCCCGTCAGCTGGCGCTCATCAACGACGATCTGAGCCGCGAAATCGCGATGCGCCGCATGACCGTCTCCCTGCTGGAGGCGGAGGCCCACGAGCGGCGTCAGCTGGAAGCCCGTCTGCGTCGCAACGAGGCGCGCCTCAAGACCGTCCTCGATACGGCCGTCGAGGGCATCCTTACCGTCAACGAGCAGGGCGTGGTGGACATGTGCAATCGGGCGGCGGCCCGGATGTTCGGTTATCGGCCGGGCGAGCTGGCCGGCCTGCAGGCGCAGGTGTTGATGCGGATCGACGATCAGCCCCTGGAGCCCGTGTTGCTGGCGCAGCTGTCGCGCAGGCGCCACCTGCTGGAGCGCCCGGTCGCGTATTTCGGCTGCAAGCGGAATGGCGACCGCTTCCCGCTGGAAATTTCCGTCGGCGTGTTTCAGGATGGCAGGCAGCATTACACCTGCATCGTGCGGGATATCTCTGAGCGCATCGCCACCGAGGCGATCATGCGCGACAAGGAGGCCCGCCTGAAGCAGCAGCAGGGCGAACTGCGGCACATGCAGCGGCTCAGCACCGTCGGCGAGCTGGCCGCCATGATGGCGCATGAAATCAATCAGCCGCTGGGGGCCATCGTCAATTATCTGGGGGGTGTCCGGTTGCGGTTCGGCCAGCTGCTGCAGGAGCATCCGGGCCTTGCCGATACGCTGGAGGAAGCCGTCCGGCTGGCGCAGCGGACCTCGGCCATGGTGCAGGGCATCCGCAATCTGGTGAAGCCGCGCGAGGCCGATCGCGAAAACCTTAGCCTCGGCTGGCTGATCACCGAAACGCTCACCTTGCTCAAGCCGGAGCTCGACCGGCGGCATATCGCGCTGGTCGATCGCCTGCCGGCCTACTTGCCGCCCGTCGAAGGGCAGCGCA